>CAUPXP010000004.1:0-149296 GCA_963515455.1 Streptococcus mitis
CTTAACCCCTTGACCAACGGACCAGAGTTGTTATTTTCAACTCTTACTATTATACCGACTTTTCTAACTTTGTCAACTACTTTTTTAAAACTTTTTTTATTAATTTTACAACAGCTTCAGTTCGAGCGGTATGTGGGAACATATCGACCGACTGGATATAATGAAGATCATAGACTTCTACTAAGCGTACCAAATCACGAGCCAAGGTCGAAACATTACAAGAAATATAAACCATTTTTTCTGGTACATAAGTAAGAATAGTATCTAATAACTTATCATCCAGACCTGTACGTGGTGGGTCCACAATCAGAGCATCTGCTCGGTAGCCTTCCTTGTACCAACGAGGAATAATCTCTTCTGCCGTTCCAGCTTCGTAATGTGTGTTGTCAAATCCCATTCTTTTAGCATTTCGCTTGGCATCTTCAATGGCTTCTGGAATAATATCCATACCTCTTAGTGTTTTAACTTTCTTTGCGAAGGCAAATCCAATCGTTCCAACTCCACAATAAGCGTCAATCAAATGGTCTTCTTTAGTAACATCCAAGGCTTTTACCGCTTCGTTATAAAGAACTTCTGTTTGTTCAGGATTTAGTTGATAGAAAGCTCGAGGAGATAGTGAAAATTCATAATCGAGTACACCTTCTTGAATACTCTCTTGTCCCCAGATAATCTCTGTCTTTTCACCATAAATCTCACTAGTTTTAGCTGTATTTGTATTCACAGCTACTGTCACAACTTCTGGGAAATCTTTAACTAAGTCTTTTACTAGTTGGGTTAAATTAAGCTGACGGTTTGTAACAATAATAATCTGAACCTGTCCAGTCTTTCTTGCTCGTCGAACCATTATAGTTCTAACACCTAGAACTTTTCTCTCATCCGTGATTGGAATCTGGTGATAAGTAAGCAATTCTGCTAGACGATTAGCAATCACTTGGGTTTCCTTGTCTTGTACCAGGCAGTCTTTCAACTCTACTAAATAGTGAGAGTTTTGTGCATATAAGCCCGCCTTGACCTGATTCTTAAATTTTCGAGTCTGAAATTGTAACTTAGCACGGTAGTACTTTGGTTCCTGCATACCAATCGTCGGGCGGATTTCATAGTTTTCATATCCTGCAGGAGCAAATTTTTTCAGCGCTTGATGAAGCAAGTCCGTCTTGAACTCCAGCTGCTTATCATAATGCAGATGCATGATTTGGCAGCCTCCGCACTCATTGTAAATAGTACATGCTGGCACAACACGGAATTTAGACTTCTTGTTGACCTTCAGTAATTTCGCTTCAACAAAGTTACGTTTAATAGAAGTAATCTGACAATAGATATCTTCTCCTTTGAGAGCTCCAGGTACAAAGACTAATGTTTTTTGATAAAAGCCGATTCCCTCACCATTAATTCCCATGCGCTTGATTTTTAATGGTATTTTTTGTTTCACTTTCAGATTCATACCCCTATCTTATCACATTTTGAGTTATAATAGAACTATGAAAATCACAAAACTTGAAAAGAAAAAAAGACTCTATCTGATGGAGCTTGATAATGGCGACAAATGCTATATCACCGAAGACACAATTGTTCGTTTTATGTTATCGAGAGATAAGGTGATAAGCGAAGAGGAATTGAAGGAGATTCAGGACTTTGCTCAATTTTCTTATGGTAAGAATCTGGCCCTCTACCATTTATCCTTCAAAGCACGCACTGAAAAAGAGGTCAGAGAATATCTAAAAAAATACGATATTGATGAAAACATAGTTTCTCAAGTCATTGCTAATCTTAAAGAAGATAAGTGGATCAATGATAGCCAATACGCTTATGCTAGCATCAATGCTAATCAACTTTCAGGAGACAAGGGGCCTTATGTACTGACTCAGAAACTAACACAAAAAGGGATTTCAAAATCCACTATAGAAGAGATACTGAAAGAATTTGATTTTTCGGAAGTTGCTCAACGTGTAGCCAATAAACTGTTGAAAAAATATGAGGGAAAGCTTCCAGCTCGTGCCTTACAAGATAAAATTATCCAGAATATGACCAATAAGGGTTTTTCCTATTCTGATGCTAAAATTGCCTTTGACTACTTAGATAGCCAAGTCGACGAAGAAACAACTCAAGAACTCATCTTCAAGGAACTTGATAAGCAATATGCTAAGTATGCTCGAAAGTATGAAGGATACGAACTGAAGCAGCGTTTAACTCAAGTTTTAGCACGAAAGGGCTACGATTTTTCGGATATAGCAAGCGCTCTTAGAGAATATCTTTAATATTTCCAAGTGAAATTCACAGATTTTAGATAATTTTATGGTACAATAGTAAATGATAAACTTATAAATTGTAGAAAGTTGGTTAGTTATGAAGCTTCCAAAAGAAGGCGACTTTATTACAATTCAAAGTTATAAGCATGATGGGAGTCTCCACCGAACTTGGCGAGACACCATGGTACTAAAAACAACAGAAAACGCCATTATTGGTGTCAACGATCATACTCTGGTTACCGAAAGTGATGGTCGTCGTTGGGTCACTCGAGAACCGGCTATTGTTTACTTTCACAAGAAATATTGGTTTAATATCATTGCCATGATTCGCGATAATGGAATTTCCTACTATTGCAATATGGCTAGCCCCTACTATCTGGATGAAGAAGCACTGAAGTATATTGATTATGATTTGGATGTTAAAATTTTTACAGATGGAGAGAAACGTCTCTTGGACGTTGAGGAGTATGAGCGTCACAAACGCAAAATGAATTATTCTGATGACTTGGACTATATTTTAAAAGAACATGTCAAAATTCTTGTTGATTGGATTAACAATGGACGAGGTCCTTTCTCAGAAGCCTATGTAAACATTTGGTACAAGCGCTATGTAGAACTAAAGAATCGGTAAAGTTGTCAAACTGGGGTTAAGACCCCGGTTTTTTATTTTAAAAACCCAGCTTAACAGCTGGGCTTATCCTTATATATCTAATTTTGTAACTGTAAATTTGATGTGGGAGTAATCTTTTTCAACATCCTTATCCAGCAAGAACGCTGTGGCATCTTTCTTAACCTGAACCAGGTCAATATTCTGGGCTTGTGCTGCATAGACACATCCACAATAACATTGACGATAAATGTCATACTCTTCACACATCTCTACCGAACGTTTGTAGCCTTGATTTTTCTTGAAATCACTTGGAAGATAATGGGTGGTATAAATCTTTTGCACATCGATTCCGATGCTGTTGATGGTTTGAGAATTCTTATGAGGACTGATGGTCAAGGCTGAACCAAAGTAATCAAAACCCAAGTCCATAGCCACTTGTGCTGTCTTATCCAGTCGGTAGTCAAAGCAAACCTTGCAACGATCGCCACCTTCTGGCTCTTCCTCTAGTCCTCTGACTAACTTACGGTATTCATTGGGTTCATAGGGAGCTTCTAGGTATTGAACGTTATTGCCAGTTCGTTCATTGAAATCACTGACAAACTTTTTAGTCACATAGGCACGCTTATGGTATTCTGCCTTGGGATGGATATTAGAATTGGCAAAATAGATGGTCACATCTGCATACTTAGTCAAATATTCTAGTGTATAAGTACTGCAAGGGGCGCAGCAAACATGCATGAGAATGGTTGGACGTTGCTCATTTTTCTCCCATACTTGTACCATCTTCTGCATGACACGGTCATAATTAATCTTCTGATTGGGGTTCATCTTGCTCAGAATTTCTTCTACATCGATCATGTTCTTCTCCTTTTTCTAGTCTTATTTTATCATATAAGTTAGGAGAGCTCAAATCTATTTAGAAGTGAATATCATAAAAAGAGGGGTAGTCATTCCCTCCTTTTGTGTTTTTTATAAGTTGTTTTCTATAGAAATCTTACATCATCCCGCCCATCATGCTTGGATCCATGGCTGGAGCCGGAGCTGCTGGTTCTGGTTTATTAGCTACGACTGCTTCTGTTGTTAAAATCAAGCTGGCTACAGACGCTGCATTTTGTAAGGCTGAACGGCTCACTTTAACTGGGTCGATGATTCCCTCTTCAATCATGTTGACCCACTCGCCAGTTGCTGCGTTGAAGCCTGTACCAAGCTCAGCATTTTTCAAACGATCGATAACGATTGAACCTTCAAATCCTGCATTGTGGGCAATTTGACGAACAGGCTCTTCCAAAGCACGGAGAACGATATTGCGTCCTGTTGCTTCATCTCCTGTCAATTCCAAATTAGCCACGGCTGGAATGACATTGACAAGAGCTGTCCCACCACCAGCAACGATTCCTTCTTCAACAGCTGCACGAGTAGCGTTAAGAGCATCTTCAATGCGAAGTTTCATTTCTTTCAACTCAGTTTCAGTTGCGGCTCCGACCTTAATAACCGCTACACCACCTGACAATTTGGCCAAGCGTTCTTGCAATTTTTCACGGTCAAATTCAGAAGTTGTGGTTTCGATTTGAGACTTGATAACTGCAACACGGTGAGAAATCGCTTCAGGATTTCCAGCACCTTCTACGATAACAGTGCTATCTTTGTCCACAGTTACTCTCGCTGCTTGACCAAGAGCTTCAATTGTCGCATCTTTCAACTCAAGACCAAGGTCTTCTGTGATAACTGTTCCGCCTGTTAAGATGGCAATATCTTCAAGCATGGCTTTGCGACGGTCACCAAATCCAGGTGCCTTAACTGCTACTACGTTGAAGGTTCCACGAATCTTGTTCAAAACAAGAGTGGGAAGAGCTTCTCCATCTACATCATCCGCAATAATCAAGAGTGGACGATTGCTTTGGAGAATACTTTCTAGGAGTGGCAAGATTTCTTGGATATTTGAAATCTTCTTATCAGTAATCAAAATGTATGGATTTTCAAGGTCAGCCACCATTTTTTCGCTATCTGTCACCATGTACTGTGAAAGGTAACCACGGTCAAATTGCATACCTTCTACAACTTCAAGCTCTGTTTCCATACCACGTGACTCTTCGATAGTGATGACTCCGTCTTTGCCAACTTTTTCCATGGCTTCAGAGATGTATTCACCTACTTTTTCGGAACGAGAAGAGACGGCGGCAACCTGAGCGATGGCTTCTTTGTTGGCAACAGGGATAGCATTGTTTTTCAAGGCTTCAACTGCTGCGGCAACTGCTGTTTCAATCCCACGACGAATACCGATTGGATTTGCACCTGCTGTGACGTTTTTAATTCCTTCACGGACGATAGCTTGGGTCAAGACTGTTGCAGTCGTAGTCCCGTCACCTGCGATATCATTGGTTTTAGAAGCTACTTCTGATACTAACTTAGCACCCATATTTTCAAAATGATCTTCTAATTCAATTTCTTTAGCAATGGTCACACCGTCATTGGTAATCAAGGGTGAGCCAAATGATTTTTCCAACACAACGTTACGACCTTTTGGTCCCAAGGTTACTTTAACAGTGTCTGCAAGGATATCGACACCACGGACCATAGCTGAACGGGCATCTGATGAAAATTTAATTTCTTTTGACATACTTACTTTCTCCTTCTATTCTTCAATGATTGCCAAGATATTAGCTTCGCCTACGATGATGTACTTTTCATCGCCATCTTTGACATCAAGACCTGCGTGAGCTTCAACCAAGACACGGTCTCCAGCTTTAACACTTGGAGCAACCAAGTCACCGTTCAAGGTACGAACACCTTGTCCAGCAGCTACAACTTTGGCTGTTTTTGTTTTTTCTTGAGCTGAACCTGCGAGGACAAAGCCTCCAACAGTTTGTTCTTTTTCTTCGATTTTTAAGACCACACGGTCTCCTAATGGTTTCAACATCTGTTTTCCTCCATGATGAGATAGATATTATTAGCACTCTTTATGACCGAGTGCTAATTCATAGTTCTATTGTATCACTTGGTCAGAAATAGTCAAGAAAAAAGTCTGACTTTCTGAGGATGAATAGATAAATTTCTTTATCCTAATTTTGGACTTTAATAATGTAAAATTTTAACGAACATGATTTATGGAATTAGTATTTTCGTTAATTCTTTTATAAAAAATATCGAAACTCTAAATCCTTATATTACGCATATATAAAAAACAACGATTATAAACCGTTGCTTTTTTACATACTATTAATATTTCAATCCTGGATTGAAAAATCCTAAGGCTACTCCTACAAGTGCAATAACTACCAATAATAGCATCACCCAATTTGGAGAAACTTTCTTTTTAGCCATCAGCCACCAACATAGAACAATAAAACCTGCTGTTAAAAGACCTGGATAAACACCATCAATCTTTTCTTGTAAGTTTAAAAATGTTTCTCCATCTCCATTTTTCAGCTCTAGCGCCGTAGTGACAGATACCCAAGTTGCTGCAACAGCTCCTATGACCATACCACCAACAACACTAATTGCTTTTCTTAGCGCCTGACCTTTAGGACCTACTAAAAATTCTACTGCTTTATCTCCAAGTTCATATCCTTTAAAATAAGCAAAACGCATTCCAAGATAGACTAATAGATTCCATGCAATAATATAGAATATTGCACCAGAAATATTTCCTCCTTTAGAAAGACCTAGAGCTATCCCCAAAAGAACAGGAATTAATGTTCCTACAATAAGTGAATCTCCAATACCTGCAATAGGCCCCATTAGACCAGCTCGCATTCCATTGATGGTTTCACTATCTACGGCATCTCCATTTGCACGCGCTTCTTCCAAACCAGCTGTTATCCCAACTACTAGAGAACCCAACTGCGGCTCAGTATTAAAGAATGCTGTGTATGTTTGCATAGCTTCTTTTTGTTCTTCCTTAGTATCATACATTTCTTCTACAATTGGAAGCATAGAAGTTAAATATCCAAAAGTTTGCATATGTTCTTGAGAAAAACATGTCAGATGTCCATAGAACCAGTGGTGAAATGATTTTGTCAATGTTTTTCTTGATATTTTTTTTCGACTCATTCTAAATATCCTCCTCTTCATCAAATCCCATATCACTGACAACCGCTGTCGTACGGGCAGATTTAATAACTTCTAATTCATAATAAATTACTGCAAAAATTAATGACACAACACCACTTGCTACTAAGTTCAAGCCTAAAGATTTTGCTAACGTGAACCCGACAAAGAAAGGAATAAAGTCTGTTGTTTTTGTAACAATTTGTTTCAAAAGTATTGCAATACCCACACATGGAAGGAGTGCTCCTACAGTAAATAGAGACTTCATTACAAAACCATCCATCGGAAGATATAATTTCATAAGATCAACCATATCTGGTCCAAATTTTGTAATAATCATTGTTGGTAAGAAAGAAAAGATAAAATGTGAAATCCAAGGATATACCCAATCAACAGCATATAACTTCTTAAAATCACCTTTCTCTACAGCTTTCCATCCAATGTGTTGCCAAAGCAAATTCATAGTAGCTGTACCATAGAATAAAACAGTTCCAATTGTTCCAACCGCAGCTCCAATTGGCGCTGCTGCTGCTGCAATCGCTACTTCACCTGAAATATTATTTGCATGAACAAATAGGATAGATAACGGAATTCCGATATAAGAAATTGCCCGTACATCGGCAGATACAGTTCCACCAGGTGTCACTAAGGCAATATATAATACCTGCAAAGCCACACCAACGATTACCCCTGTTGTTATATCTCCTAATATTAAACCTACAATTAAACCACCAACTAATGGACGCCCCAAAGTATAGTTACCAATACTGGATCCCCCCATACCTGGCATCGATGCTAAACTTGCAAACAATCCTAAAAGAGCTGCTTGAATCCAAGAAATTTCCATCATTTTGTCTCCTTATTTCATTATTAAAATCCAAATTTTGATTTAAAATCACTCCAATAGCCAATAGATACATCTGGTAATAATTGGAATCTAACTTTATATCCTGCTTTTTCAATTGCTTCTAGTGCAACTGCTTCCTCTTGAGTAATTGATTGATTATTTCCCAACTTGATAGCACCTGGTCTATCGTTAGCAGGTCCTACAATAATCTCTTTAACATCTCCTGGAATAAAGCCCTGGTCTACTAAAATTTCTTTCATATCAATTGGATTCTTAGTAATCAAAAAATATCTACTATCCGATTCTGTTACTTTAGATGATTTTTCTTTAAACGCTTCCTTTGTCCAAACAAATGTTTTTTTATCTGACGCACCTTTATATGCCTGAATTAAAACCTTATTAGATGCAGCAGCGTCATTTACTGCAATTAATCCATCACATGGATGTTCTTTTGCCCATCTAGTGACTGTTTGTCCATGAATCATTCTATCGTCAATTCGTACAAATGTTACTACCATAATTTTTTATTCCTTTCCTTATACAACTAAATATCGTCTTCTTCATTAAGATTATCATCCGATCCGACTTCAAATTCCTGTAGAGCTGAGGATGATTCGTTTAATATCGTAGAAACAAGTTCACTTCCGGTCAGAATGTCTTTCATCACCACTGCTGTAAGTGCCATTGTTAAGTTCATACCTCCCAAAATAGTTGCATTCTCTAATTTTCCAAATTCTTCTAATACTGTTGCAACAGTTGTTAAAGGACTTCCCCCAACAATATCTGCTAAAACAAGAACAGAATCATTTTCATTCAGAGACCCAATAACATTTTTGACCTCTACAGAAAAATCTGCAAGACTTTCTCCATCTTTTAAGCCAATCGCTATGACATCATCTACTTTATCCGAAGCAAACATAGAAAGAGATGATTTCAATCCCTCTGCGAGTCCTCCATGACTGACTAATATCAAATACTTCATATTTCCCTCCTTTTATTGATTTCATTCTATCATCCTTATCTTCACTTTATAATTGTTAAATGTCACAAAAGTTTATTGATAAATGTCAATAAAAAAATGACAAATGTCAATAAAGACATCTGCCATGTTCGTATTATTTAAGAAATAATAATCTTGATATCTATTTAAGGGTTCCTATATCTAGTTCTTTTTGTAACTTAATAAGACTACCTTCAATATCCGTGTTATTTTCATCCATAGATAATGCTTCTAATCTTTCTTCTATTCCAACCAATGATTTTGAATCTATCCCTTTTGAAATAGTTGTAATTGAATTTTTCATTATATAATCCAGTGAAGTAGTCGTTAAGGCATTTTGACCAATCATTCCTTTCTTCATCAACTCTTCACTCTTCAAACTAGTTACTACCTCTGGTAATACTGAGCTTCCTTGACCCTTGTTAAATAAATTTTGTTGAATTTCACGATTATTTGTTAAAAATTCTATAAACGATACGGCAAGTTTTGAATTGCGAGCACGCGAAGAAACCACGTATAAGGAAGTATCTGTTACAGTCGAACGAATGTCTTCCTTAGTCGTTGGCAATGAAATACATGTCCAGTTGAAATTTGTATATTTGGCCACATGATAAGGAAAAGGTTTATATGTTCTATATTGTGCCAAACTCATTGGATAAAAGGCCACATGCCCTTCATCAAAATCTTTATAGGTTACTTTGTAGCGTCCGTTTAATTGATTCAATCCCCTTATATAGGATAAAGCATCCTTCATTTCTGACGAATCTATACGAGGAATACCACTCTCAGAAATAGTAACACCAAAGGCCGCTAGAGATTCTTTCCAACTATATCCTGTTATCCCAAATTGATCAACGATTCCATCTCCATCGGTATCTTTTGTAACTTTTTTACTAATCTCATAGAGATCTTTCTGCGTCCACCCTACTTTAGGAATTTCAATCCCCTCCCTTAAAAGTAAATCTTGATTTACACACATCAACATGGGATTACTTTCATATGGAAGACCGTATAAATCATCTCCGTATTTTGCTGCCTGCAAAGATACATCATAGAAATTAGAGGCATCTTCTTGAGACAGATAGGAATTTAGGTTTTTTAAAATACCTTTTGATGCAAATAAAGATAATTGGTCGCTTGATAATAGAAATACATCCGGTTCAGAACCTTTTAAAATTTGACTTGAAATCCAATTAGAATACTCCTCCTTAGGAATACCTGAATCATATACAATCCTAACCCCTGGATGAAGCTCTTCAAATTTCTTAATAGCCTCATCTAGTACATAGCTATTATTCCCTGTAGGAATTCCCCAACTAGAATCAGAATAAAAACCCAGTCTAATAATCTTTATCTGCTTGTTTTCCCAAATAAAGAATAAACTCAAGCAGCTTAGCACAAACAGTATCGCTAGAAACAATTGCTTTACTTTCATTTATCCATTTCCTTCGAAAAATTCTTTTGTGTCACACCTGTTTGTACAGCCCATATGGCTAACTGTGTCCTATCTCTCAAATTTAGTTTTGAAAGAATGATAGAAAGGTAATTGCGCACTGTTCCCTCGGATAAAAAAAGATTACTGGCAATTTCCTTATTTGATTCTCCAAATGCCACTTGCTGAATAATTTTCCATTCTGTCAGTGATATATTTTCAATATTCTCTTCCTTCACAGTAATAGAAAAATTGGTCTGTGCCATCTGCGAGAATAATTGAAATACCTTACTGGCTATATTAGGATTAATCATAGCTCCACCTTTATACACTGTCTGAATGGCTTGATATAACTCGTCTGTTGAAACTCCTTTTAATAAATAGCCAGATGCACCATATTTTAAAGCACTAAAAATAAATTCGTCGTCATCAAATGTTGTTAAGATTATAATTTTTATATTTGGAAAACGTTTTTTGATTTCTTTTGTAGCCAATACTCCGTCCATTCTGGGCATTCTAATGTCCATTAAAATTATATCCGGTTTTACAGTCATAATGTTATCCATAGCTTCGATACCATCACCAACGACGGATACAACATCAATATCAGCATATACTGATAAAATGATCTGCAAAGACTCTCTAATTAACGCCTGATCATCTGCAATCATTACCTTTATCATATACTTCACCTCCTATTTTTGGAAAAACTATTTTAGTATAAAATCCTTCCCTATTTTCAAAATGAATAGAACCACCTAAAATAGAAACTCGCTCTCTCATTTGTTTCAAGCCATACCCAATTTGTAAGTCGTCAAAACCTATTCCATTATCTTGCAAAACTATTATGTTGTTATCCTCACTCATAAAATGAATGCTCATTTTACTAGCATGTCCATGACGAACAGAATTTGTCATAGATTCTTGTATAATCCTAAAAATAGTATCTTCCTGTATCACATCTAAATCAATATTTCCCCATTCATATTTTAGATCGACAGAGAGTTTAGATAGAGACTCATACTCACTAATCATTAATATTAGAGCATCTTTTAAACCATTATTTTGCAAAGCTCCTGGTCTTAGTCTATGTAATGATCCCCTAACATCTTTTATCCCCTCTCTAACTGCATTTGAAACATTTTTCAACTGTTCTTTAGCACGGATAGGATGAACATCAATTAGTACAGAAACAGCATCAATCCCTGCTGAAATTCCTGTCAACGCATGACCTAGAGTATCATGAATTTCCCGAGCAATTCTTTTCCTTTCTCGATCTTCAGCGATTTTCTCTGATAACGATATGTAATGATTCAATTCAGTGTTGACTCTAGATAACATTTTAAGCTCTTCCTCAATATTATGGTGTTCTTTAATCACGTATAGGATATAAGACAATAAAGAGATGATGAAAATAATAACGTTTAATGACGTCAATGCATTTTCTAAAAATAACACTACACCTCGTATGGAGGATGGATAAAATTGGATATAGGTAGAAAGAGATGGAACTTTTATAAATAGTGACAAGATTTCATAGTCTGTTAAAAGTAACATTAAAAAACTCAAGAAAATAAAAATAATCCAAGAACGTTTACTATCAGAGTCTTGAAACTCTCTTGAACTATAGAATATATCAGCAAAAACTAATAATATTATTCCATTGTATGACAGATTTTGTGACCATATAACACCAATCATTAATACTATTTCAAACAAATTCCATTTTGAAAAAATTGGCCATTTTTTCTCAGTTGAATACATTTTATAGGTAGATATAAAAATAATACCGACAAAAAAAATAATTGAATACCAAAAAATCTGGTCAGGTGATTTTGAAATATTGTTTAATTCTCCCAATAAGAGTATCATCTGTCCCTTTGAAATTACATAGTTTGTAATCTGTATATACAAAGCTCCATTGTATATAATGGTTAGAAAATTAATTAATAAAAGCAAAATCATAGAGTACTGGACACCTTTTACCTGTTTCATTACTGCCACCCATTAATATCAAACTGAATGATATTATTTTTATCAACAAATTGTACAGGTATAGTATATAATTCTTCAACTTCTTCTTTTTTTACTAATAAATCTATTGTTTCCGATACTTTTCTACCCATATGAGATGGAAATTGAGCAACCGTTCCCGTAACTTCATCTGTTGTAGCTAATAAATGCTTCATATCTGGTGAACCATCTATTCCGTAAATAAGTTTTTTTGAAGTTACTTTCAATTCTTTAATTGCTGCTAAAGCTCCTATAGCTGCTCTATCATTTAAAGCCACTATAGCATCAAATTGTAAACCTTCAGATAACGCATCACCTACAGTAGTCATAGCATACTCTGTTTGACCAACCGTTTCTCTTTCTGAGATAATTTGATAATGTTCTTCTGATTTTATTGTATCCAAAAAACCAGTTATTCTCTGATTAGCTGATAAAGCATCTTTGTGCGTTAACAAAAGAATATGAGCATTTGAGGTACGTTTCATCAAATCCTTGGCAATTAATATCCCAGCATGGTAATTATCAGAAACTATACTCGTATCAACTTTTATATTATTCAACTGACTATCTACTGCTATAACTCTAATTCCAAAATTCTTTGCCCTACTTAACGCTTCTACAATTTGCTCGCTATCACTCTTAACCGGATTAATAACAATAACATTCACTCGCTTCTCTATAAACTCATCAATTTGTTTACTCTGTTTTTCTTCACTCATCTCTGCATCCCGAGTATACAATATCTGACCTTCTGAATCAGAATAGCGTTGAATCTCATTATGTAAATGTCTATAAAATTCACTATTCATCGTCATATAAGTCGCTCCAACTTTTATTTGTCCCGGAATAGGATCTGTCTGACTCACATGAGTATAAATCGCAAAAACAAATACGACTACTGTACAAAATATAATTTTGACGATTGTTCTTGTATATTCTCTACTCATTCCAACCTCCAAAAAGTTTCAACTAGTTCATTGTAACACATTTAGACAGTATAAAAAAGCCTGAGACCAACTCAGACTTTTTAATGTTTAAAATGGCAATTCCTCCTCTTCCAAAACTAAATCTGCCAAATCCTGTCCTGCATTATTTTCACGCATGGCACGTTGAGCACGACTTTCCAAGAGTTGGAATCCAGTAACAAGTACTTCGGTCACATAATTCATTTGACCATTTTTCTCAAAGCGACGGGTACGCAATTCCCCATCAACGGAAATGAGACTACCTTTGGTTGCGTAGCTTGCCAAAGTTTCTGCTAGTCTGCCCCATAGGACCATATTGACAAAATCAGCTTCACGTTCGCCATTTTGGTCTTTGTATCGACGATTCACAGCGATAGTTGCTCGTGCTACTGACTTGTCATTGTTGGTTTTGTGCAATTCTGGTGTAGACGTTAAACGTCCAATTAAGATAACTTTATTATACATATTTTCTTCCTCCTACTTATCTATTCGTAGGAAATCAAAAAAAGTTACAGAAATTTGTAACTTTTCGAGGAAATTTTTTACTTTTTATGAACCATAAATCCTGTCGCCTGTTGATTGGCCATAATGGTCATATCTGTAATCTGCACACGACGAGGTTGACTGGTCACATAGACTACTGTGTCTGCAATATCCTGAGCTTGCAAGGCTTCGATTCCTTGGTAAACGGACGCAGCTCGTTCTTTATCACCATGAAAACGCACTGTAGAAAAATCTGTTTCGACAATTCCAGGCTGAATAGTCGTCACCTTGATATCCGTTGCGATGGTATCAATTCGCAGACCATCTGAAAAGGTCTTAACTGCTGCCTTGGTAGCTGAGTAAACAGCGGCACCAGCATAGGCGTAGATTCCTGCGGTTGACCCCATGTTGATGATATGTCCTTGATTGGCTTTTACCATTGCTGGCAAGAAACAGCGAGTGACTGCCATCAAACCTTTGACATTGGTATCCAGCATGGTCAACATATCCAACTCTTCATAGTCCTGATAGGGGGCTAAACCTAGAGCCAGTCCGGCGTTGTTGACCAGAATATCAATCTGACCTATCGTTTCTAGAATATCAGAGCAGACAGTCTTTACCACAGTCATATCCGTGACATCTAGTGGAAAGGTCCAGACGGTTTGATTTGGAAAAGTTTCTGCAAACTCCGACTTAAGGATTTCTAATCGGTCTATCCGTCGACCTGTTAGAACGACATTCTCACCCTGCTCCAGATAAGCACGCGCAATTGCTTCACCAATACCTGATGTCGCTCCTGTAATCACTACATTTTTTGCCATCTTATTTCCTTCTAGCTGGTCTATCAGATACTAACAAGTGCCTAGGCAGTCCAGTGTTTAGCTGGATCAAATGGTGTTCCGACAACTTGGTCTTCTGATAATTCAATAATACCACGTTTTTGCGGAGCATTTGGCAAAGCAAGTTCACGAGGGCTGCACATCATTCCAAAACTCTTTTCGCCACGAAGTTCACCTGGGAAAATGAGGTTGCCTTTTGGCATCATAGCTCCAGGAAGAGCTACAATGGTTTTCAACCCAACACGCGCATTGGGAGCCCCTGCAACGATTTGCACTGTCTTGTCACTTGCGACTGCAACTTGGCAGATGTTGAGGTGGTCACTATCTGGATGAGCTACCATCTCGACAATTTCACCAACAACAAACTTAGGTTCCTTGTCATTAACAATTTCCTCTGCAAAACCTTCCGTTTGTAATTCTTGGTTCAAACGAGCGACTTGCTCATCTGATAAAAAGACTTGACCGCGCTCTGCAATTTCAAAGAAACTTGAAACTTCAAAAATATTCCAAGCCACTGTTTTCTCATTATCTTTGAGGAAAACACGAGCTACCTTGCCTTTGCGCTCCACATCCAGTTTGGCATCTCCGCTATTTTTCACGATGACCATAAGGACATCACCGACATGTTCTTTGTTATATGTAAAAATCATTGTTTCCTTTTCTCCTATTTCAGTCCTGCTAAAAAGTCATTAATTTGTTGCTTGCTTTTACGGTCGCGATTGACAAAACGGCCGATTTCCTTGTCCTTTTCTAGAACAACAAGGCTAGGAATTCCGTAAACATCCCAGAGTTTAGCCAAATCCATATACTGGTCTCTATCCACTCGAATAAAGGTGAACTCTGGATTGGTCTCCTCAATTTCTGGTAAGGCAGGATAGATATAACGGCAATCGCCACACCAGTCCGCCACAAAAAGGAAAACCTTCTTGCCATCTTTTTCTACTAAAGATGCCAGTTCTTCTAAACTTGCTGGTTGTATCATAAGACTTCCTCCTCATAGACTAGGTCTTCATTTTCATAGACAAAGGTATAATGACGGCCATCCTCAAAAATGACGCCACCAACCAAGCTCTCTAGACTGCTTTCATAGACTTGAACATAGAGGGTCGCAATTTCCCCCATGTCTGAAAAATGGTCTCGTACAATCGCTGTCAACTCTTCCTGAGTCTTCATGAGCTTATGGTCATCTGCAACTTTTTTCGTAGCAAGGGCAAGGCTCCCAATACCAAGCAGAGCCAGACCTGCCATCCACATTTTTTTAGCTTTCATACCATTCATTTTAACACAAAAAAGGCTTTAGGACAAATGAGGAAGCAGCAGAAAAGCAAGTAAAAAGCCTCTTCCTTTAAGGAAAAGGACTTCTTATTCTTACTGCCAGGCGCCTGAGTTTCCAACATAGTAACCATCAGGTGTGTAGGTATTGCGAAGCATCTTACCTGATGAAGCTAGATAATACCACTTGCCATTATCTTTGACCCAATCATTCGCTAGCATGGCACCAGAAGAACTTACATAATACCAGTCTCCCTTGTCATAAACCCAAGTGCTGACTTTCATGGCTCCTGAAGTTGATAAATAGTACCACTTGCCTTGATCATAAAACCAATCACTCGCGATCATGGCTCCTGATGATTTAAAGGCATACCAGTTGCTACCTTGATAAAGCCAAGTTTGATTGAACATGACTCCTTGATCATTCATAAAGTACCAAGTTCCCTTGTCCTTAACCCAAGCATTCTGCACTAATTGACCTTGTTTTTGATAGTACCAGTTTTGGTTTGATTTTAGCCAGCTTTCTGCTTTTACAATCGGATAAAGTTCTTTGAAAGATTCTCCATCATCATATTTGTGACTGATAGATTTTAGTTTTTCAAGTTTCAACTCGCCATTGTCATAGTCTGCCCAAGCAAAGACTTTTTGATCATTGACAGTCTCTGGTAAGGTAGCAGTGTAATTCTTGGTTTGATAATCCCATTTAGCATCGAGGTAGGTGTATTGATCATTTGATTCTTCAATACGATAGTAGCCTCTCTTTCCACTATCATTATGAATATCATCCACAACTTTCGTTGACCACGTCTTCACTTCGTTTCCGCTCTTAGCCTCGACCTTGATATCTCCTCTATAGCCATAAGGTACGTAGAAATTCAGGTAACGCCCTTCTATACCAATCATAGACTTGTCCTTTTCTTGACCTAGAAAATTGACTGTCTGATCTTGACCATCGAGACTAACCGTCCACTCGATTTTCTCGGTTTTTGGCAAATCCAAGACTTTAATATCCACTTCATGGCCATTGTTAAATCGAAGAATCTTGCCATCTTGATACTGCACTCCACACTTAACAACCCATTCTTCTTTAAGCTCAAATGCCTGCCCTGAATGTGGAAAAGCCAGTAAAGCTAGACCAGCTAGAGACAAACCAAATAATGTGATTTTTTTCATTGTAGTTCCTCCTTAGGATTTTTTATGTTAATTATATCACTATGTTTTTATTTTGCAACTCATATCCTAAATATGCAAGCAAAAAACCTCTGAGATTCTTCTCAAAGGTTCTGATTTTGCTAATTGCTGTTCTCAACTGCTGCAGTGACAAAGGCAGTGTAGAGTTCTTCTGGGCGGTTTGGACGGCTTGACAGTTCAGGGTGATACTGACACGCTACAAAGAATTTATTTTCTGGAATTTCCACAATTTCTACCAAACGATTGTCTGGAGAAACACCTGAGAAGACAAAGCCTGCTGCCTCAAACTGCTCACGGAAGGCATTGTTAAACTCATAACGGTGACGGTGACGACGTTGCACCACTTCTTGATTATGATAAGCAGCTGCTGCCTTAGAGCCACGTTTCAACTTAGATGGATAAAGCCCCAAACGAAGGGTTCCACCCATATCCTCAACATCAATCTGATCACGCATGATATCAATGATAGGGTATTTTGTTTCTGGTGCAAGCTCTGCAGAATTGGCATCTTCAAGACCTAAAACGTGACGAGCAAACTCGATACATGTCAACTGCATTCCCAAGCAGACACCTAACATTGGAACATCATTTTCACGCGCATAGCGGATAGCTTGGATTTTCCCTTCAGTACCACGTTGGCCAAAACCACCGGGTACGATGATTCCGTCCGCATCAGACAAGAGCTCTGCTACATTCTCTGCTGTCACATCATTGGCATTGACCCAATTAATCTTAACTTCTGCGTCGTTAGCATAACCAGAGTGTTTCAAGGCTTCAACCACAGAAATGTAGGCATCTTGCAACTCAACATACTTACCGACAAGGGAAATTTTAACTTGTTTCTTGAGGTTCATGACCTTGTCCACCATAGCTGACCACTCAGTCATATCTGCTACTGGTGCGTCTAATTTCAAATGGTCACAGACAATTTGATCCATACCTTGAGCCTGCAAGTTCAATGGAATTTGGTAAAGATGTTCGACATCCAACGATTCGATAACGGCTTCTGGTGCCACATCACAGAACTGGGCTAGTTTGTTTTTAATTCCTTGACCAGCTGGCTCTTCTGTACGAATAACCAACATATTTGGTTGGATTCCCAATCCACGCAATTCTTTGACAGAGTGTTGAGTTGGTTTGGTTTTCATTTCACCAGCTGCCTTGAGATATGGAAGCAAGGTTGTATGAATGTACATGACATTATCTGCACCCACATCTGCCTTCATCTGACGAAGGGCCTCTAGGAATGGCAAGGACTCGATATCCCCGACAGTTCCACCAACCTCTGTGATAATGACATCAGAGTCAGTCGTTAGAGCGGCACGCTTGATTTTTTCTTTCAAAGCATCTGTGATATGAGGAATGACTTGAACAGTTGCACCAAGATATTCTCCACGGCGTTCTTTACGAAGAACTTCACTGTAAATTTTACCAGTTGTCACGTTGGAATATTTATTGAGATTGATATCGATGAAGCGTTCATAGTGACCCAAGTCCAAATCTGTCTCAGCTCCGTCATCCGTTACAAAAACTTCCCCGTGCTGATAAGGACTCATGGTTCCCGGATCGATATTGATATAAGGGTCAAACTTTTGAATGGTTACTTTGAGACCACGATTTTTCAAGAGACGGCCCAGACTCGCTGCCACAATCCCTTTCCCAATAGACGATACCACACCACCAGTTACAAAAATATATTTCGTTGACATAGATTCCTCTTTCTAAAATGCTCAAGGTCTTGTTAACTACGAGGGGACATAGAAAACAAGACCCTACTAATAAGAATAATCTGGGACGACTGCACCAGATTCACAACTAAAATACAAGAAGATAACTTCTTGAAAAAACAAAAATAGCTCCCTAAGAACTAGGGAGCCCCGACCTCTAAAAGAGGTGCCCGAACAATATGATACCTAAAAATAGGATAATTGTCAATAGCTAACTTTTATTCCTCGATGTTTTCAGCATCATCATCTGAAAACTCGTCGTCGTCTTCGTTGAGATCCACGTCTTCACCCAAGTCATCAGGAGCGATTTCGTTGATTTCTGCATCGTAAGCTTCCACTTCATTTTTCTCATCATCAGGATTTTCATCATCGTATGAAAGAGCTGGATCTGCTTCGTATGCATCTTCATCTTCTGGATCATCTGCATTGTAGTCAATAGCATCTGAATCGCCATCCATGAAAGCATTGACACGTTTTTTCTTAGCTTTTGGTGCCACTTCATCGTCGTCATTTTCTTCAAGAGCAATGATTTCTTCGTCGATTTCGTCTACACCATACCATGAACGAAGCCCCCATTTGTTGTCTCCAAGTGAGATGAAGCTACCGTCAAAGTTCAACTCTGTGTAGAACAAAGGCAAGGCTTCACGGATATCGCTGTTTGATGTTCCAAGGTAGTTTTGAATTTCGTTTACAAGATCGCTAAAATGCATCTCATGGTCGCGACCACGAAGTTCCAAAATAGCACGCGCTACCTCAATCATAGATAGTTCACTTTTTTCTTGCCCAGCAAATACTTCTAATTCCAAAGCGTTTCTCCTCATTTATACTACTATCGCCAGAGCGAACAGACTCTGACCTCATTTTATCATTTACTCTTTATTTTACGATAATTTTGCAGAATAGTCAAAGGTTAAGGGGGAGAAAGTTAGTTGATTTGAACTGGGTAACTCCTCACAGTAACTTCCACTTGCCTAACCGAAGTGGAAATTAGTCTAAAACGGACTTTTATGGTGGAATTAAGTATGAGACGTTTGATTCAAAATGAAAATCATACATAGAAATTTTTAAAAATTTTCTCTATCGTAAACCTGCCACTATTTCAGAAGCTATACTAGCTGATTCCAAACGTAGTATAGTCATTTCATCTACCTTCCCTAATAATGGCATTGCACCATACCAAACAATGGTCTTGTTCACCAATAGAATAGGCGTGACTATTTTTGATTGAGTAAAAGACACTTTAATCTTCTTGCTCTTCAACTGGTCTAGCCATGCTTTATTTGCAACCGTCTCTGGTATACATATCTCAATTTGACTAATCCTAAATTCTTTTAGAAAATTCATCAGTTTTGTCTGGTGCACATAAGGTAAAATAAGCATACACTCCTGTCTTTCCCCTGCCAAGTCCTCTCTCAGCACATTCTCACATCTACTATCAACATAAACGAATTGTTTCTCCTCACCCTCAATGGCACGATAATCCATCTTTCGATAAGCTGCTTGTCGTTTCTGAAACATCTTTTCTAAATAAGGAACATGAATATCCACATAATCGAAAATCCGCACCAAAGACTTATCCTTGTAGTTTCTATGAATCCGACCTGCATACTGAATTAAATTATTTTTCCAAGAAAAGGGTGCTGCCAATATAAGCGTGTCTAGCTGAGGTAAGTCAAAACCTTCGCCAATGTATTTTCCAGTAGACAATAAAACAAACCCTTTATCTAGCTGTTCTAATGTCTTCAATAAACTTGTTCTCTCTTGGACTTTGGTTTCGCCACTAATAATATAAAAATCATCAACTTCTTTCTCTTTCAATAACTTTTCAAAGACATTTATCTGCTGAATTCGATTAACTAAAACCAAGATATTCCGCCCTTCTGCCACTTGGGCTAGGATATCCTTGAGAATCAACTGATTCCTCACTGAGTCAGTAGCAATCCAATCACTAAGCTGTATAAAATTACTTACTTTGGTCTTTTCAATCTCCAAATGACCAAAAGAAGTAAATCTTAATTGCAATTGCCGTTTAAAATCCGTCTCCCTCTTATCAGCAGTATGGAGTATCTCACCAATTCTCTGAAAAACAATAGGCTCATGACCATTCTTACGCTCAGGTGTAGCCGTCAAACCGTAAAGATACTTCCCTCTAAACTGAGCAACAACTTTTTCAAACATCAGGGCAGACACGTGATGACACTCATCCACAATCATCATCTCATACTTATCCAAAAGACTTTGACTATTTTCCAACTTAAATAGAGATTGGATCATAACGACATCAACCAGTCCACTCAGCCATTTCTTAGTCCCACCGTACTGCCCGACATAGCCGATTACCTTTTCACGACCTGATGGTGTATAACGGGTAGCTTCTTCCTCTTCGAAAGTCAAAAAATGGTTTAAACGATCCAGCCATTGGTCTAAGAGTTGCCTATTATGAACTAGGATAATTGTTTTGGTCTTCCTTTCAGAGATGAGAGCAGCACCTAAAACGGTCTTCCCAAAACCAGTCTCCGCATGGAGTAAACCATTTTCTTTGGAAATCATATCTGACAGGGCTAACTCTTGCTCAAAAGTGAGTTCTCCCTTAAATTCCACGCTAATAGACCTTTGTACCTTTCTCCTATCTTCTACAGATACCTGCTTAAATTTATCTTGCAATGGATACAGCAAACCTCTTGGTAGCCATAAATAATGATCGGATTCTCCAAATAAATACATTCGCTCAGGAATTTGATAGGTTGGCTGTCGCATAGCCTGCTTTAAATAAAATTCGGGATTAGAAAATGAAGCCATATTTTTCAAGAAAAACAGTGTCTTGGGTGTCACAGACGATTTTTCAAGTTGGATCATATTGGATAAGACGACCTTCAACTCCTTATCCAATTCTTGCTTGCCTACCTCCTCTTGGATTAACAGTGCCACTTTAGCAGTTGAAACCCTCTGAATTTCTTGTAGATACCTCCATTGGTCTTCATAAGGCTGAAAATGTTCATCCACAAAGACCGTTCGTCCTTGATGATAAGCTTCTCCTTGAAAAGGAAGGGCAATCAAATTACCAAATCCACCTTTAGGAAGAACATCCTGATTCGGAAACATGCGATCAAAAGAATCAAAGGACAGTTGCATACTTTCCTGCATAGCCAATTCTAATAGTTTCTTTCCAAATAAGCGAGCCTCTCGACACGAAATCGCTTCCTCAAAGAAGAACCAAATATGGAGTCCTTGACCCGAACGAGAAATCTCTAAATGGGCTTCCATCTGGCGTTCCCTTGCTATTCTTCGAATGGTTAAACCAGCTTCTTTCCAATCTCCTTCATCCAAATCAAGTACCAAAAAATAACAGCTATCATCTAAGTTCATAGGAAAGATACCGATAGCTGTCTCCCCACGAAAATGAGATTTCAAAACGGAATCCGTCAATGTCTGGAAACTCCGTTTTTCAGGTGACAACTGCTTCCAACCATAATCATAGGATGGAAAATACTGAATTTTCCCTTGATCATTGATAAAACTCTTAGCATAAACATCAAAACGGCCAGCAAACACGGAGGTAAACAATTGTAATTTTTCTTGCGTCGTCAAGTGACTACTTTGAAGTTGGAACATCTCCTCGAACCGAGAGCGTTCCATCACAAACTGACTCTTGTCTTTAAGACGTTTACACAAGAAAAACTCACTTTCCCCATTAAAAGAAGAAAAGACATCAAGTACTTCTACCACAATTCCATCCAAAGACACAAAAACAGCCATAACAATCACCTCCTTGATTCCTATAGGCTGATTATAACAAGAATGGCTGAAATTGTACACGAAAATAAAATCCGAATAGCACTGAAAGTACGAGATAAATAGAGTTTAAACGAGCAATCTATAAAATTTAAAAAACGCATATTATCAAGTGACACTATGAACTTTGATGATATACGTTTTCTTGTGGAAATATTTAATTCATTTTTTTCCTAAAATTCAATGCTTACTCAGTATTTGGATTATGAAAGATCGAAATCTAAATCTAGATACATTCTTTCTGAAGACAGATCGTTTTGACCATCGAGCAAGAGATTTTCAAAAAAAGCTGTTAAAAACTCAGGACGTCTCTGTAAAATCTTTGCATTATCTAATACCAAGGCATCACGAAAATACTTGGCATGTTGCTGAAATGGTGTATTGTCAATATCAAAGCCAAACTCACGAAGATATTGAATCAAAAAGACCGTTACCGTCCGAGTGTTTCCTTCGCGAAATGGATGAATTTGCCAGATTCCTGAAATAAAACGCTGGATTTGTTTAACCATATCCGCCTGGGTTAGTGTTGCATATTCAACTTGTCTTTCCTGATTAAAATCATAATCCAAGGTCATTTGAATCATGGAGTAATCAGAGTACACAACACTTTCACCATTCAAAACAGGTTCATTCTTTGTGATATTGGTCTGACGAAATTGACCTACCGGAATCGAGGGTTCAAATATATCTTGAAACAACTCCTTATGAATAGCAAGTAAGGTCGCAGGACTGAATCTAAAGCCTCTTCGAGATAATAACTCCACGATACGCAAAGAAACCAAGTCTGCCTCCTCCGTACTCGCATCAACGGTATGATGATAAGCCGTTGCATCCTCATAAACCTGCTCATAAGTCAGTTCACCCCGGGACTGTTTCTCAGCCAAAGATTCCATGTACGCTGATGGCACTAAATTATCAACTTTCTGCAGACCAAAACCTATCCGCCATAAATCACGTTTCGCTTCATAAGACAAGTTTGGATTGTCAATGTTGTAAGTTGATTGCATAGAAAGATCCTTTCAATTGTTTTTCTGTGTCATAGGTAAATGGTGAAATGGGCATGGAATTGGCAAAAATTATAAAAAACCATCATTGGCATACACCACTCTGAACTCGTTGGTCTGTTCAAATCCCAACTCAATTCCCCCAACACCTGAGAAGAAGGCTGCAATGTTGTTTGCGTGCGGGTTTGAATTGAAAAAATTTGTTATGTAGTACCCTAATCTAAGGAATTAAAACAATGCCTCTAATTTTTCTTTGATATCCTGGAACATTTTTGGATCTGACTGTAATTTTGAAACAGCTCTTCTCTGCTCCTGAAAAACATCTTCAGAAGTTATGTCTTCTATTCCCAATGCTTCTTTAGTTTTTTTTCTAAAATATTCTTTTCCGTTTTCATCTGTAGAAAAGTCATAATCCTCACTATCTACACTATCGCATAGCTTAGCCAAATAAAGTTCTGGAGTTTGAAGAGGAAGATAGGAGACGTATCTAGACCAATAGTCTATAAATCTTCTTTGCTTTTCAATTAATTCAGTATCATTTCTTTGGCCTTTATTTCCTGAAACTTTGAATTTAATTGAACATCCTGTTAGCTCTCGGATAATTTTATCAAGCTTTCCATTGTCTGCTTCAGGAATTTTATCTGATATAATAACACCATTTTCAAGATAGTTCATTAAATTATTTGATTCACTAACATTAGTGTTTTGATCTCCATCAAGCCAAAAATAATGGTTATCGGAATCTAAATACGAAGAGTTTAAAATATTATTACAAATTATTTGATTTGCTCCACCAGGAATATATCTCACTACTAAATTCTGTTTAAGATTCTCACTACCTGAATGAGTGATAATAAAATCTAGAATATATTTAGCTAGTCTATCTTCAACATAAATCATCTTCCTAGAATGATACACATCACCTAATTCAAAAAATACATCCTGATAATCAATATTTTCAATAACATCTATCTTTTCTCCGTTTTTCACTAAAAGTTTCACAGCTTCTCTAGGAAAATCTTTTATAAGTTGTGTAGAATGTGTAGTGATAATAATTTGATGTTTTTTATTTAAACACTCTTGAAGTAAAAACTCTTTAAATTTATAGATTGCACTCGGATGAAGTGAGATTTCAGGTTCATCTATTAATATTAATGAATTTGATTGCGCATTTACTATATCATTTACTAACAAAATAATTCTAGCTTCACCTGTTCCTGCAAAAGCCTCAGAATATTCTTTTCCAGATTTTTTCATCCAAATGGTTTTGGAAGCTTTTATATCATCACCTTTTGAATACAACTTATGAGTTAAAATTTGAATGTCTGTATAAGATTCATCCATTATTTCACTAATAATTTCACAAACTTTATCATCAACTTTAACATTATCTATAACCATTTCCTTTTTATAACGCGTATAGCTACTTGTATTATTCTTTAAAATATCAGCAACTGGTTTAGATCGTAATCTTATAAAATCTTGTTTACTACGTTGGGTAGAAATTTTTTTAAAATTATAGTGATAGAAAAATAAATCAAAAGCAGAAACATATTCTTTACAATCACAAAAGACAACATTTTTTTCAATGCCATCCCATCTGTCTGTCGAAGAACTTCCGATATATTTATTTTTGGGTAATCTTTCCATCCCATATTGTTTTTGAGGAGCATATGGCTCCCAATAATCTAATCCTTTTTTTGTTCCAGAACGGCCTTTAAGAACTTCTACATTTCTAGAAGCTTTAATGTTATAATATGAATAGATTAAACACTGTTTTCCATCCACTTCATCTATTTGATCAACATTTGTACTAAACCAATATTCAGACACACTTTTATTGGCTGGAGAACCATATAAAGCTTGTAAAATTGAAGTTTTATTTACTCCATTTCTACCAACTAATAAAGTAATAGGGAAATTAAAATTTATCCTTGAATTTAATGATAAACTCTTGTAATGAGGAAATCGTATATAATCAATATAAGGATAAAATTGATTTTTATTTTTAGAAAAATTTTTAGTTATTCCTTCTAAACTCTTAATTATCTGATTGTCCATTTGCTATCTCCCTATAAACCGACATAAAATAATTTCCACTAGCTTGAGCTAATTTCACTGGAACTGCATTACCAATTTGTTTAGCTAATTGACCTCTATTTCCAACAAAAATATAGTCATCATCAAAAGACTGTAATCTTGCAGCTTCTCTTGCACTTAAAGCTCTATTTTGAGTTGGGTGCCCAAATCTACCTTTTGAATATGACATACATCCTCCTGTAATAGTAATGGAAGGTTTGTTGATATCTAATATTCCATATACATCACTATGACCTGAACGATTTTTATGACAATTTAATTCTAAAGATTTTGGCAAAGAGGTTCTACTTCCCCCATTATTTCTAATATGAGTAATTCTCTCAATATTTAAATTAGATAGTTTGTTTGCAACATGATTGTAGATACCTTCTCCAATATATTCTTCACCCCCTTCAATAGGAGGCAAGTCCATTATTACACCAGCATTAATCCATGGAAGAAGGTTCAATTCTGGTATATTTGAATGAGTTTTGGAAGGCAAATTCAAAGTTAAATTTGTGTTATCAATAATTTCTTTTCTAATCCCGTGTAACACCAATCTTTTTCTCGATTGAGGAACTCCATAATCAGCTGTATTTAAAATGTTATAAATAACACTATAATTATTATCGATTGATGTCAAAAATTTTTTAAAGATTTTTTCATTTCTTGTTCTAGTCATACCCGCAACATTTTCCATTAATAGAAAATCAGGATTCAATTCATTAATCAAACGAAGAAATTGAAAAACAAGTTGATTCCTCTCGTCATTTTCATCATTAGTACCAATAGTTGAAAAACCTTGACATGGTGGGCATGCCACAAGCATTAGTTTATCGTCTGTATCAACTTTAAGATGCTCTTTTACTTCATCTCCTGATACTAAATTTATATCTTTATCTATTACAGACACCTCAGGATTATTTAATTTATAAGTTTTAACAGCTACGGAATCAATTTCAACAGCAACTTGAACATCTATGCCTGATTTTTTAAGGCCACTTGTAGTGCCACCTGCACCGCTAAATAAATCAATAGCAACAATTTTCCCCATAGTATTCTCCTAAAGTTTCTCCTTTTTATTATAACACTATCAAATGTAAAACCCAACCCGATAGGGTTAGGTTTTTAACATTATTTCACCAACTTCTTCATCTCATCAATACGTGCGACGGTCGCGTCGTATTTAGCTTGGTAGTCGGCTTGTTTGTCGCGTTCTTTTTGGACGACTTCTGGTTTGGCGTTGGCTACGAAGCGTTCGTTAGAGAGCTTCTTGCCGACCATATCCAATTCTTTTTGCCATTTAGCCAGTTCCTTGTCGAGGCGAGCCAGTTCTTCTTCAACATTGAGGAGGTCTGCCAGTGGCAAGTAGATTTCTGCTCCTGTGATGACGCTTGACATAGCGAGTTCAGGTGCAGGGATGGTTGATGCGATTTCCAGGTGTTCTGGATTTGTGAAGCGTTTGATGTAGTTGACATTGCTGTTAAAGAAGGCTTCCAAGTCGCTATCACTAGTCTTAACAAGGATGGTGATTGGCTTGCTTGGCGCCACGTTTACTTCCGCACGCGCATTACGAACGGCACGAATCAAGTCTTTGAGGCTTTCCACACCAGTGTGAGCCGCAAGGTCTTCAAAGGCTGGGTTGACAGTTGGGTATTCTGCTGTCACGATAGAACCTTCTGAGATTTGTCCAAAGATTTCCTCTGTCACGAATGGCATGATTGGGTGAAGGAGACGAAGGATCTTGTCCAAAGTGTAAAGGAGAACAGAACGTGTGATGACTTTCTCTTCTTCGTTATCGCTATAAAGAACTTCCTTGGTCAACTCAACGTACCAGTCCGCAAACTCATCCCAGATGAAGTTATAGAGTATGTGTCCGGCCACACCAAACTCAAACTTATCAAAGTTTTCAGTGACTTTTCCGATAGTTTCATTGAGGTTGTGGAGAATCCAGCGGTCTGTGACATTTCCAGCTTCCTTGTTGACCACTTTTTCGACATTGGCAGTTGCTTGCTCAAGGGTCAAACCTTCATTATTCATGAGGATATAACGAGAGATGTTCCAGATTTTGTTAATAAAGTTCCATGAAGCATCCATTTTCTCATAAGAGAAACGCACGTCTTGCCCTGGTGCAGAACCGTTTGAAAGGAACCAACGAAGGCTATCTGTTCCGTACTTATCAATAACATCCATTGGATCAATCCCGTTACCGAGAGATTTAGACATCTTGCGTCCTTGCTCGTCACGAATAAGACCATGAATCAATGCATTTTTGAATGGCGATTTGCCAGTAAATTCCAAACCTTGGAAAATCATTCGAGATACCCAGAACGGGATAATATCATAACCAGTCACCAAAGTTGATGTTGGATAATAACGTTTGAAGTCTTCTGAGTCGACATCCGGCCAGCCCATGGTAGAGAATGGCCAAAGAGCCGAACTGAACCACGTATCCAAGACATCTTCGTCCTGAGTCCAACCTTCACCTTCTGGAGCTTCTTCGCCGACATATATTTCACCCTCAGCATTGTACCAAGCAGGGATTTGGTGACCCCACCAAAGCTGACGAGAGATAACCCAGTCGTGGACATTTTCCATCCATTGAAGGAAGGTATCGTTGAAACGAGGTGGGTAGAATTCAACCTTATCCTCTGTATCTTGGTTGGCAATGGCATTCTTAGCCAATTGGTCCATCTTGACGAACCACTGAGTAGACAAGCGTGGCTCAACCACGACACCTGTACGTTCTGAGTGGCCAACACTGTGAACAAGTTTTTCGATTTTGACAAGAGCACCTATTTCTTCCAGCTTAGCAACGACTGCCTTACGAGCTTCAAAACGGTCCATGCCTGCAAATTCAAAGGCAAGCTCATTCATAGTTCCGTCGTCGTTCATGACGTTGACTTGTGGCAAGTTGTGACGTTGACCAACCAAGAAGTCATTTGGATCATGGGCAGGTGTGATTTTCACGACACCTGTACCAAACTCAGGATCAGCATGCTCATCTCCAACAATTGGGATTAATTTATTAGCGATTGGAAGGATGACGTTTTTACCAATCAAGTCCTTATAGCGTGGGTCTTCTGGATTGACCGCAACCGCAACGTCCCCAAACATGGTCTCAGGACGAGTTGTCGCAACTTCAAGGGCGCGTGAGCCGTCTTCCAGCATGTAATTCATGTGGTAGAAGGCACCTTCGACATCTTTGTGAATCACCTCAATATCAGAAAGGGCTGTGCGAGCTGCTGGGTCCCAGTTGATGATAAACTCACCACGGTAGATCCATCCTTTCTTGTAAAGGTCCACAAAGACCTTACGAACAGCTTTTGACAAACCTTCATCAAGAGTGAAACGCTCACGAGAGTAGTCTACAGAAAGCCCCATCTTGCCCCATTGTTCTTTGATGGTAGTGGCATACTCATCTTTCCATTCCCAGACTTTATCTAGGAATTTTTCACGACCGAGGTCATAACGCGTAATGCCCTCACCACGTAAGCGCTCCTCAACCTTAGCTTGAGTGGCAATACCAGCGTGGTCCATACCAGGAAGCCAAAGCGTATCAAAACCTTGCATGCGTTTTTGACGGATGATGATATCTTGCAAAGTCGTATCCCAAGCGTGACCAAGGTGAAGTTTCCCAGTTACGTTTGGTGGCGGAATGACGATTGAATAAGGCTTAGCCTTTTGGTCTCCTGAAGGCTTGAAAACATCCGCATCAAGCCATTTTTGGTAACGACCAGCCTCAACTTCGGCTGGATTGTATTTAGGTGAAAGTTCTTTAGACATATTTTTGTCCTTTCTCTATTGTATTCATTTTATTTTGAATTTGCTTAGCAGCTTCTTCTGCAGACAAATTCGTATTATTTATTTTAAAGTAGTGGTGCAGCTCATTCGGTTGATGTCGGGAATTTAATTGAAGTGTTTCAGCGGTCTCTAAAATTTCTCTTTCAGATACCTCAATATGCCGTTTCAAGGGCTTGTGCTTCAACCGGTTCTCCGTTTGATTTCGATGTAAGCGCTCCTCAAGACTTGTTTCCAACTCCACAAAAAGAATCTCTTGATGATAGTCATCCAACAAATCCTGAATTTGCTTCAAATACAGCAGCTGGTACTGATTTGAAAAATCAATTACATCTGTTAAAATTACTGATCGCTGATTTCTTGCACTTGCTCCAAGGAAAGAAAAGGTCATTCCACGAACAAATTCCCACATCTCCTCTGTATAATCCTGATAGATTTCTAGTGCAAAATCGATGGCTTGATGGTTATAAAAGAGGGTAGCATCTGTCAGTCGAGATAACTCTTGACCAATCGTCATTTTCCCAGAAGCCGGAGCCCCAATGATGAAAAGATGCATCAAATTACCTCCCACTCACTACTCAGCAAGCCATATGTCAGGCTGTCACAGCGATTTCCTTGAACATCTTTACGGTCTCGGATACGAGCTTCGAGGGTAAATCCAAGTTTTTCTGCGACTCGTTGACTTTGGACATTATAGTCAAAGCAAGTTAGTTCAATCTTGTGAAGACCCAAATCTTTAAAGGCTAAGTCAATCAAGGCAAGCGTTGCTTCTGGTACATAACCTCGTCCCCAATAGTCTGGGTGTAAGGTATAGCCGATTTCCAGCACATCATCTTCATGGCGATGGTTGAAATCGACAGAGCCAACGATCTTATCCGTTCCTTTGACGACAATCCCGTAGCCTGCTGGGAGATTTTCCTTTTGGTTACGCTCCGGAAGAATGTGCTCCAGATAATAAATCTCATCTTCCAAGGTCTTGACTGGAGGAAAACCTGCTGGGTAAGAGACTTCTGGACGACTAGCATAGTCAAAAATATCCTCAGCATCCGCCACGGTGCGGACTCGTAAAACTAGCCGTTCTGTTTCCAAGCGTTCTGGCAACTCAGCTCTTATCATCTTTCTTCCTCGCTTTCTTGATGAAGCTCCCCATAGGGTCAACACGGTTATCTAAATAACGATAAACTCGCTGATGGCCGTCCCCCATAAAGTAAGTCGGTGAAAAACGGTCATTTTTAAAATGCCCTTTCTCATCCAAGAGTTCAGAATCAGCAAGTCGCTTGATAATCTTGGCAAAGATATGACAGATACCATCTTCCTCGATAATCCGATCTACCTGACAGTCCAATACGACTGGACAGGCCTCTAAAATCGGTGCCTGAGTCTGTTCAGAAATCTCGTAGTCTAGCCCCAGGTGTTTCAATTTCTCTCGATGACTGATAAAACCAGCCTGCTCCATCTCGAGCATGAGATTTTCATCAGGGATATTCACAGTAAACTTCTGGTAATACTTGATTTGCTCAGCTACATTTTCCTCAGCTCCGACACCAATGACTAGCCAATCTCCCAAGCTATAAGAGGAGCTACAGGTTGTAATATTGTGTCCAAAATTCTGGTCCTGATACCCCAAAATGAAAATAGGAAAACCATAATAGAGTTTACTTGTTTTAAAAGATTGCTTCATAACAACCTCCTTTTACTAAGACGCAAAAGAAAAATCCCTGCCATCTACATGACAGGGACGAATGTGCTTATCCGCGGTACCACCCAATTTCGGGCAGTTGCCCGCAACTCTCGTCTTTAAAACAAAAAGACACTTTTATTTCAATTTTTCATCCATTAGCAACTAGTTTTGACACATTTGTGGACTTCTCAGCACCGCCACTTTCTGTAAAATGTGGGATTCAAAACACCTCTAATGGCTCTATTGTAGCAAGTTTTTCACGGAATTGCAAGGGACAAGAAAGATTACTTGAACTTGATGCCATTTTCTTTCAATTTCTTAATGGTAGCTGGGCCGATTCCTTTCAAGGCAAGGAGTTCTTTTTCAGTCCAGTTTTTGAAATCTGAAGCAGACTTGATTCCTTCATCATAGAAAGTTTTGGCACGGTCAAGTGGAAGTCCACCCAAGTTTGCTGCAAAATCTTCTACAGAATTGGCTACCTTTTGTGCTTGCTCTTTAGTAGCTTCTACTGCTTGTTCAACTTTTTTAGAAACAGCCTTACCAGCTTGGCTTGCTGACTGTTCTGCACGTTTTACAACTTTCTTTGTCTCTTCTACAACCTTAGTCACAGTACTTGAAAAAGCACCTGCACGACGGAGGCTATTTCGTAATTGTTTTTTACGATTGAGTTTCTTTGACATGATAAAATCCTTTCAATAAAAAATCCCTGTTCTGACAAGGATTTAATATAAATATTCTATCAAGATTTTAGTAAAAAATCAAGAATCTATCTCATTTAATAATTTCGCTCACCAAACAAGCCATCTGGCAAATCATGGAATCCCTTGCCTGCTTTGAAGTTTTCAAACTTACCAAGCAAAAACTGATAGGCATCCAAACGACTTTCGTAGCGAATCATGGCATCTTTGGCACGCTCGTCTTGGTCTTCTTCGTAGACTTTTTGGCTTTCCTTGTGCGCCATGTCATTGATCATAATCTGGGTATTGACCCAGGCTTCAAATTCCTTCATAAATTCTTGTTCGTAACTCATTGATTCTCCTTATTCTAATCCACGGAAATAGTCCGTGTCAATCTCACGGTAGGGCTGGATATCCTGAACGTATTCCAGTACACCTTGGAATTCTCCGTTTTCATCGTGCACTGCGGCGTAAGTGATGTGGACAAACTTACCTCGCGACTCAGACTTGAACCACATCTCATACTTGTCCTTGACTCCCTCACGAAGTCCCTTCATGATGGTCTTTACCTTATCCAAGTACTTAGGTGGATGACAGAGTTCGACATTGCGTCCGACTTGGGACGGTGTTCGTTTGAAAATCATCTCGTCAGCCGGCGTATTGTCATTGTAATACTGGAAAATATCGTCTTTATTGACAAAAGTAATCTCCATAGGGAGGTGATTGAGGATGAGATTGGCCTGCTCGACCGAAAGATAGCCATTGCCAAAAGCCTGTTGACTATGACGGTCCAGCACTGCTTCCTTTTCCTTAGGGGTAAAGGTAATGGTAAACTGTCCTTCTGGCGTATCGATAACTTGTTGAACTTGGCCTTCTGTCGTTTCTAGCTGTACGGGCTCCTCTGCAATCTTTTCCTCAACAAAACTCTGGCGTTCTGGCACCCATTTCTCAGACGGACGGATGATGGCATAGCCATAGGCGTCACTCTCCTCCGCAATCTGAAGCCAGTCATCTTGGGTGAAGGACTCAAGGAGAATCATGAGAAGGATGGACTCTTCCTTGAAAATCATACTTTCAAACTCTGGCGCAAAGGCTTCAAAAGTTTCCTTTACAGTGCTAATCGACACTTCTGGTAGTGACTTGGCTGTCGCTAAAGCTGTTTGAAAGAGTTCCCTAATCTGGTCATCCACTCCCCACATAACTTTGGGAGGCGAATCGTGCCCATAGCGCTCCATGATAGGGAAGAAGAGTTCTTCTTTACGTTGGTAATGGATGTCAAATTGCCCCACAAGTCCCATCTGACGCACCAAACCCTTGCGCATCTCCGCCAGCATTTCCTCATCTTCCATAGACTCATAGGTATCTAACAATCTCCGAATGCGAATCAAGGCCGCACGGAGGGCCAGATTTTCTTCTTTGAAGACCCGAACCGGGTGACCTGGATGCTCGGTATCCTCTACTTCGACACCTTTAATAGCATTTTTAAAAAGATTGGCATGGACATCACAGAGTTCCATAACATCTTCAAAGGTGACGCCCGAGTCTGAGTTCATCAGCTCGTGCTCCATGAGGGAAATCTCTATGGCTGAGACACCCGCAAAGGTCGCATCAAAACGCTCCTGAACCGACTCAGGAGAGGCACCATTGTGCAATTCTAACAAAATATCCCGCAGGACATGAATTCGTTCATCTGCCATTAGTCTAACCCAATCACTTCATAACCGTTTGCTTCCAGTGTGCGGACAATCTTGTCCATAGGAGTTCCTTCGAGCTTAGAACCCTGTTTGAGCGATACTTTGCGACCGATAGTATTACGCATCAAGGGATTGGCAAGGGGTTTAAAACCCAACTCCACTAGAATTTCCAAGACTTCTGGATGCTTGTCCACCACTTCTGCAACGGGAATTGACACATCGATGATATTGTCCATGACGACCTCCATTGAATATTCTAAAATGATTTTACTGCTTATATTATACCATATGGAGAGAGATTAAAAAACTAGCAGTGGAGTTCCTGCTAGTTCTCTGCGACTTGGATTACCATCTAAATAAGCTTAAAGATCCAATCCAATAGTTTAAATAATAGCTTGTAAAACAGCAATTGGACTGCAAAAGAAATGATCATCCAAAAGAATTTCACAATTCCAATAATCGGTTTAATAAAAAGAATGGCAAGAATTGCCCAGAAAAATTTCATTCTCTCTCCTCTGGCTTGATGAGCCACCGAGCCGTATCCATTAGCTTATCTGCAATAAAAAGTTTACCTAGACCGACAACGACATTGTCATCTTTCTTTATCGTTTTCATTACTTTTATACCTTGCATGGTCAAAAAGTAATTACCGTAAGTTTTAGCTAGAGTTTTTATAAGTCCCATATCACTCTCCTTCGATGATTTCAGCCTCTTTTCGGATCGTTTCAACATCTTCTTGATATTGAACTTCACTATAGTTGACTAGCTTGGACAATTCTTTCTGCAAACTTTCCCCCATTGGTTTCATAGTTGCAAAGGTTAAACCACCTGAAATGATACCTCCCAAGATAGGTATGAATTTCCCCATTCCTTTGGCCAGCCCTCCCTTGGTAAGATTCACACCAAATATTTTTAAGACTTTTTTCAAAATAGGGTACCAAAGCGTCTTTGTTAAAGCTTTATTAGGTACTGTTTTCATTACCTGTTTGGCAATTGTTATACCACCAGCACGTAGCAAGGCAGCGGTTCCATTTACCCCCAACATGACACCTAGATAAAGCAAGAGGGTATTTTGAGCATCTTCACTCAACTCCTCGCGTGAAGCCCAAAGATCCTCATAACCATAAATATAACCTAATTCTTGAGCCAATTTCAGAGAGAAACCATAAAATTGAGCCACATCAGCTGGAATGGTAATTGCCATAGCAATCCCTCCAGGTAATCCTGCCAAAACAGAGGTTCCACTCGCCAATAAAACATTATCCCTAATGCAGGCGTTAGCCACTCGATCTAAAGTTTCTTGAGATAAGAGAGATGTTGGGCCTTGTTCTAATAAGGTAGGAATGTCCTGTGGATCCAATTCTTTGGAAAACTTATCTACTAAAAATTTCGAACGATCAACCTTAACAACAGGTAGTTTCACCACTTGTTGCAATACTTGCATAGCTAAGTCTTGTTCAGCCATATACAAACTCCTTTTACTTCTGTAAGTTATATTCTATGATAGCATACTCTTTTAAAGTATGTTTCAAATCCCCCTCAAAAATTTTCAAAAAATCCTTAGCAACTTATTTGTTAAAGATGTTTAATAGTCTTTGTAGAGACAGCTCGAATATTCAACTCCTACCTTTACAACATGATATTCTATCTGTGAACGATAGTCTATTATTGTTTCACCTAAAATGTTCCTTGAATACACACTAACTATGAACTTTCGAGCTTCATCTTATAAATCCATAATTTCTTTTTTCTTTCGATCAAATTCTTCCTGAGATAATATACCTGCATCTAAAAGAGATTTTAGTTTTGTAAGTGCTTCGATTTGCTCATCTAATGATAGACTTGGTTTCATGGCTTTTTCATCTAAACTTTGAGCCATATTCATTCCAAATATCATTCCAGCACTATCACCTAGACCATGTTGCTCCACTCCTGATGCAATTTTTTGTTGTGCTGCAATATTAGAAGCTTTCTGCGATACATCATCATAAGCTTTTAAATTCATCTTATTTGATGAAAATTGTTTAACCAATTCCTTAGATTCTGGTGAAAACTCAATATTAGCAATGGCAACTTTTACAATTTCAAATCCAAAACGTTCTTTCCAAGTCCCTGCATACTGTCCATCATTTGATACTTGGGTTGCAAGAACTGCAGCTTGTGAGGGTAATTGTGAAATACGATAAGTTGTTGACAAAGAATTAAGTGCAACAATAAAAGATTGAAGAAATTCTGTCACTATTTGTGATCTAGCTTGAGCGCTATCAAAGGTATAATAAGTCACATTGGCAGGAAGAAAGTTTCTGATAAATTGCTTAGCATCTGTAATTTGGATAGAAAATGTTCCAAAAGCACGTACTTCTAAATCTGTCCCATAAAACAAATCATTATACATGACTGGACCGCGAGTCCCAAATTTAATATCACGAATTTCTCTCAAATTAACAAAACAAATCTGTTTTTGCTGATCACTTTGACCACCGAATCCAACACGATTAACAACATTGTCAAACAGTGACTTTTTCAATCCATCACCGTTAAAAACACTGCTCTCACCATTTTGGTATTCATATCCACCTGGTTCTGTAATAATTTCCTCGATACCAGACTGACTAAAGATAAAGGCAGCAGTATTTTCTGGAATAAAAATCTTGGATCCGTTGGAAATAACACCTACAGATCCCTTCGTATTGACACCCCTACCATTATTATTTTCTTGAATAATACCTGGACTTACAGCTGTATGTTCATCAAAAGCTTGAACTGTGATAATTTCTTTCCACTGATCTGCAAATGTCCCACCAATAGAATCTGTGATGGCTTTTATCAACCCCATTTAATTGCCCCCTTATAAACTCTGCTCCATATCACAATAGGCACATCTTACTGTTTGCTTCACTTGACCTGACAAAGGTGCTCCACAAAAGCTACACTTGGTTGAAATCTTTTCTGGCTCTGCATCCTTAATCCCAAGCCCTGCTTTAAAAGTGTCAAATGTATCCTTAAATGTTTCTGCCAAAACATCTGCTCCAAATAAGCTGCTATCTCCCAAGGTTTCAAAATTACTCGTATCACCTGATATCAATTTAATAATGTTCCTAGCCCACTTATCAGTATCTTTAGTATTATTAAATGCAAAGATAGCTTGTCCGCCATTATAATAAATTTCCAGCCGTTTCACACCATTGGTTTTGGTTACTGAAACTTGAGGTTTCCCTTCAAAAATTTTAATCTGGTTAATGGGTATGGTAACTTGGTCTTTTTTTCCTCCCCATAAACCTTTTTTGATATATATTAAGTGTAGATTCGTTAAAATTAATTCATCTGTAGACAAACCATTTTTCCCAAAACTCACATGGTCACTATTCATAACCATGTATTCATGTGGCAATAATTGATAATCCATCTTGAACTCCACTCTTCCTATTAAAGACTAGCTTTCCACTGCTCCACTTGTTCATGTAGATTATCACGATAATCTTTTAGAGTCTTAATCACTTCTTCTTTCCCTTGAATCGGTGCTTTCTTTAGTGGACCATATTGTTTTTTCAAATCTTCCATTTCTTTTTTAGTGCTATCTTTTAGTTCTTGGATAGCAGCGCTATCTTCTAAAACAGTTCCTTTAAAGGCTTCGTCTGCTTCTGTATAGTAATTATCGATTATTTTCTCATTCATAATCAAGTAATCTTCATAGGTTTTTATAGACTCAATTGTCGTATCGCTAACATCTTGTGGATTAAAATCGCTTGAACTGAGTTTCTCTTTTGCTTTAGCAAACAATCCTTTCTTTTCAGAACTACTAGATGAAGCTTCTGTTTGATTCTCACTAGAAGAGCTACTTGTTTTTTCAGAAAGAGAACTACAAGCAACTAGGGTAGAGACGGAAAGACATAGCAAAGCTAAACGACAAACTTTTTTTATATTATTCATTGATAGAATCTCCTTTTATTTATGAAATCATCATATCATATTTCCTAAAAAAAAAAAGCATTTTCTAATTAGATAAACATTAAAAAATACAGAATCCTTTTTTAAAAGAATATTTTTCCATTTCAAATTCCACCTATTTTCTCCACCAAAAAAGAGGGGGCAACCCCTCTTCTTAGTTCTTATCCAGATTGCGTAGCATCTCGTCAATCTTGTTTCCATACTCGATGGATTCGTCTTTGACGAAGGTCAAATCTGGGATTTTGTACAATTTCAAATTGCGACCTAGTTCACGTTTGATAGTACCAGTTGCTTTTTCAAGCCCGATTTGCGCTTTTTGATTATCTGAAGCAAGATTACTCAAAATGGTGTAGTAAACCTTGGCTACAGACAAGTCACCCAGCATCTGAACATCTGTGATGGTCACGCCTTGGACACGCGGATCACGGACTTTCTTTTGCAAAATCTCATTGACTTCACGCTTGATTTCCATGCCCACACGATCCGTACGGAAATGATTTGCCATGATATTCCTTTCTCTACTTTGAACCAAAAGCTAGGCCAGCAGACCTAGCTATTTCTATTAGATAGAGGAACTAGAGCCATTTGAATCTAGGAAACAAGCCTTAGATAGAACTGAAGTTCATCAAGGCGCTGTTGACGACGAGTCAAATGAGCTATCGTTTCTCTATTATCGTTTGATTTCTTCCATGACATAGGCCTCAATCACATCATCCATCTTGATATCATTGTAACCATCGATCATCAATCCACCTTCACGGCCGTTTGTAACTTCTTTCACGTCGTCTTTGTAGTGTTTCAAGCTTGCAAGTTCACCGTCATAGATAACGACACCATCACGGATAACACGAACTTTAGAGTCACGGGTAACCTTACCGTTGATGACCATGAATCCACCGATAGTTCCCACTTTAGACACCTTGAAGGTTTCACGAATAACTGCTTCACCAATAATTTTTTCTTCGAATTCTGGATCAAGCATCCCTTTCATGGCTTCTTCCATCTCTTCGATAACCTTGTAGATAATGCTGTGGAGACGGATTTCCACATCGTCAGCTTCAGCTTGTTGACGAGCTTGTGGTGTAGGGCGTACGTTGAAACCAACGATAAAGGCATTTGAAGCTTCGGCAAGAGTCACGTCAGATTCGTTGATGGCACCGACCGCTGAGTGAACAATGGTAACTTTAACACCTTCTACATCGATTTTCTGAAGTGAGGCAGAAAGGGCTTCAACAGAACCTTGTACGTCGGCCTTGATGATAACGTTAACTGACTTGAGTTCACCAGCTTTAAGTGTATCAAAGAGGTTTTCAAGGCTGACACGTTGGGTAGCTTGACGTTGTTTCATAAGGGCACGTTTAGCACGTTCTTCACCCGCTGCACGCGCAGATTTTTCATCCTCGTAAACGGCAAAGTGGTCACCCGCCATTGGCGCTTCGTTCAAACCTGTAATTGAAACTGGTGTTGATGGCCCAGCCACCTTAACACGACGACCAAGGTCGTTTGTCATAGCACGAACACGACCGAAGGTATTTCCGACAACGATTGGGTCTTGAACATTCAAGGTACCTTGTTGCACAAGAAGGGTTGCGACCGCTCCTTTTCCTTTATCCAAGCGCGCTTCGATAACTGTACCGATAGCACGCACTGTTGGGTCTGCCTTGAGTTCTTGGATTTCAGCCACAAGAAGGACTGTTTCCAACAACTCTTCGATATTTTGGTTGAATTTAGCTGAGATTTCAACAAATTCAGAGTCTCCACCCCAAGCAGTTGACATAACACCATGCTCTGCCAATTCACCGATAACGCGTTCTGGGTTGGCACCTGGTTTATCAATCTTGTTGATGGCTACAATAATTGGAACATTCGCTGCTTTTGAGTGGTTGATGGCTTCAATTGTCTGAGGCATAACCCCGTCATCTGCCGCTACGACCAAGATAGTAATATCGGTAACAGATGCACCACGCGCACGCATAGATGTAAAGGCCGCGTGTCCTGGTGTATCAAGGAAGGTAATCTTCTTACCATTTTCCACTATTTGGTAGGCACCGATATGCTGAGTGATACCACCTGCTTCACCTGTCGCAACACGAGAGTTACGAAGGGTATCTAGGAGTGTTGTTTTACCGTGGTCAACGTGTCCCATGATAGTTACAACTGGTGGACGCTCAACCAATTCATCTTCATTGAGATAACCATCTTCGACAAAGAAACGTTCGATATCGGCATTATCCACTTCAACCTTTTGTTTGGCTTCGATACCGTAATCCACCATGAGGAGTTCAATTGTTTCTCCATCCAAAGATTGGTTTTGTGTGGCCATAACACCCATCATAAAGAGTTTCTTAACGATTTCAGCTGGTTCACGTTTGATACGTTTTGCGATTTCCGCAACGGTCATACCATCTGTATATTCAAATTCTGTTGGCAATTCATGGAATTTACGCTCTGTAACAGGTTTTGGAGTCTGATTACGGTTGTTCTTGTTATTGCCTTTTTTGTTCTTCTTGTTGTTATTCCAGTTACTATTCTTTTGATTTCTCACTTGATTTTGACTACTTCGATTCTTTTGTTGTTTTCTAGGACCATCTTCTTCGTGATCATAATCATCACGATTTTTGTCTGGTCGAGCTTGTTTTTTACGACGTGTATCTACTGCAGGTTCTGTTTTCTCAGGGACGACTTCAACCACTGCTTGAACTTGCTGTTCTTGTTGCGCTTGTTCAGCTAACTTAGCCACTTCTTCAAAGATTTCCTCTGGCTCCTTGCGTTTGTTTGCTTGGGCCAAGGCTTCTTTGGCAGCCTGAGTCTGCTTGAAACGTTCCTCACTTGAACGGGCATATTCTGCATTTTGCTCTGCTTTTAGGGCTGCTGCACGGGCTTTAAAGTCAACACGTGGAGCCGCTTGATGTGGACGTTTGTCCTCTTGTTGACGGCGCTCATTACCACGATTTTGCTGACCTTGCTGTTTCTTAGCTTGGTCATTAAAACGGCGATTGTCGCGCTTGCCTTGACCTTGTTTTCCACCATTACGGCCGTCGTTTTTCTGACGGTTTCCGTTTTGTTGTTGGTCACGGTTATTGCCCTTATTTTGCTTGCGTCGTTCTGCCTGCTCTTTGGCACGGGCTTCACGCTCAGCCTTAAAATTACGGCTTTGCGGCTTAGCTGCTACTTTTTCTGCCTTCGGAGCAACTGGCTCAGCTGGTTTTGCCTCTTCCTTAGCTACAGCTGGTTTAGCTGGTTCAGATTTCTCGGCTTTCTTTTCTGCACTTGTTTTTGGTGCTGCAGGTTTTGCTTCTACTTTTGGAGCAGCTGCAGGCTTAAAGCTGGCAGCGATTTTTGCAGCGACAGCTTCTTCCACACTTGATGAGTGGCTTTTCACATCCAAGCCCAACTCTTTTGCACGCGCTACAACTTCTTTACTTTCTTTTCCAAGTTCTTTTGCGATTTCGTACAATCTTTTCTTAGACAAATCATGTCCTCCTCTTCTATTCCATAAGAGACCTCATTTTCTTTGTAAATCCAGCATCTGTCACAGCCAAAACCTTTCTCGATTTCCCGACTGCTATGCTTAATTCCAGTGTTGAAAACACGGTTACAATTTCTACTTGATAATAATGACTTTTATCTTGAATCTTCTTGGTTAGATTAGGTCCAGCATCATGGGCTAGAAAAACCAATTTAGCCTTGCCGTCTTGAATGGCCTTGACCACCAATTCTTCACCCGATATAATACGCCCTGCTCGTTGAGCAAGTCCCAAGAGATTGCTTATCTTTTGCTTATTCAAGTCCCAACTCTCTTCTTTTCACTTTGTGATCCACATAAGCGATCAACTCGTCATAAAAGCTTTCTTCCACTTCCATGCTAAAGCTGCGGTTAAAGACTTTCTTCTTTTTAGCCTCTAGGGCTTCTTTATTGTCTAGCTTGATATAAGCGCCGCGGCCATTGGCCTTGCCTGTTGGATCGATAAAGACTTGCCCTTCCTTGTTCTTGACAATGCGGAGCAAATCACGCTTATCAATCACTTCATTGGACACAACAGACTTGCGCAAAGGGATTTTTCTCGTTTTCATCTTTCCCTCCTCTAGCAGCTTTTATTCTTCTACAGTATCGTTTTCTGCTTCCAAATCTACCGAACCAGCTTCTTCCATGGCTTCAAATTCGCTAGCAGACTTGATATCGATACGGTAACCAGTCAAGTGAGCCGCCAAGCGAACGTTTTGCCCACGACGACCGATAGCAAGAGAAAGCTTGTTATCAGGAACAACCACCAAGGCACGTTTGCTGTCGTTTTCATCAAAGATAACTTGGTCAACTTCAGCAGGAGCGATGGCATTGTAGATAAATTCAGCTGGATCTGCTACCCACTCAATAACGTCGATGTTTTCTTCGATTGGGACCATACGGTCGCTCTTGGCATCGTAGCGAGCTGGGTGGAACTTGCTAGTAATCTTCTTGATATTCGCTCCACCGCGTCCAACGATTGTACCGATAGCATCCACGTTTGGATTGTGGCTACGAACGGCAACCTTGGTACGGTCACCAGCTTCACGAGCCACGCTCATGATTTCAACAGTTCCATCATAAACTTCTGGAATTTCTTGCTCCATCAAACGTTTGATCATTTCTGGATGGCTACGGCTAACAAAGACGTTGACACCGCGAGGGTTGTCTTCAACCTTGTAGACATAAACTTCAATACGATCATGAGAAGCAAAAACTTCCCCAGGGATTTGGTCTTGTTTTGACAATTGGGCTTCGATACTACCAAGGTTGACATAGATGAAGCGGTTGTCAAAGCGTTCTACAGTACCAGACATGATTTCTTGTTCATGCTCTTTGTAAGTATTGTAAGTGATGGCACGTGTTTGCTTGCGCATTTTTTCCATGATGGTTTGTTTGGCAGATTGGGCTGCTACACGACCAAACTCAGCAGGTGCTTCTTCAAACTTGATTTTGTCACCAAGTTCATAGGCTGAATTAATGGCAAGAGCGTCTTTCAAGCTGATTTCCAAACGGCTATCAAATACTTCATCAACCACTTCACGGACAGTATAAACTGTAAAGTCACCTGTTTTTTCGTTGAAGTCAATAGCTACGCTGTCAGATTGACCATAGCGTCTGCGATAAGCGGAACGAAGCGACTCTACTACTGCGTCGATGATATCTTCTTTTTTGATTCCCTTGTCTTCTTCCAAAATGCGGAAGGCCTCTAGCATTTCTTTACTCATGTTTTCTTCACTTTTGAATCCTCAAAAGCTATCCTTTCTTTTTCTATAATTTAACTGCTAAACGTGCTTTTGATACTAAACTGTATGGAATTTGAACAGTTTTCTTACGTGTCTTGTCCATATATTCCATAGTCAACTCGTCCTCTTCGAAGGCCAACAAGGTTCCTTCAAAGACCTTTTGCTTATCGATGGCTTGGTAGAGCCCGACATGGATGTATTTCCCAACCGCTCCAGCGACGGCATCCTTGGTTTTCAAAGGACGTTCCAAGCCTGGACTGGTGATTTCTAGGAAATATTGTTCTGGGAAGGGATCTGGCTTGATGGTGTCTAGGACAGGACTGATCATTTCTGTCAAGTCTGCCGTGTCGTTCAAGGTAATTCCTTCAGGTTTATCTACAAAAATGCTGAGAATCATGTCACTGCCAATCTTTCCATACTCGATATCCACGAGTTCGAAAGGAGCTTCTATGACAGGTTCTACAACTTCTCTGACTAATTCTACGATTGTTGCGATTGCGTCCACCTCCTCATAAGCAAGAGGCGAAGATATTTCCCCGCCTCACTTTCTCATATTCTTACTCTTAGTATAGCACGTTTGCCAACTTATGTAAAGCAAAAGCACTTGTACAGCCTGATTTTAGGCTATTTCTTAAAATTCTGCCTCAACTCGGTAGATAACTTGCCCCTTGTTGGAGAATTTTTGCTCATATTCTGTCATGACATTGCCTTCAAAATCACTGGCATGTAAATCAAGCCAGACACCATTGAGCTTCATGCCATACTGAGAAAAGCTCACTAGGCTGTACTCAAACAAGCCACGGTTATCCGTCTTGAAATGAATTTCTCCATTTTCAGGCAAGATACGCTTGAAGGTGTCTAGGAAACTCTTGTAGGTCAAACGACGCTTTTCATGGCGTTTTTTCGGCCAAGGATCTGAAAAGTTCAGATACAAGCGATCAATCTCACCGTCTTCAAAGTAGTCAGTCAAGTCAGAACCATCTACCCACAAGAGCTTGATGTTAGGCACTCCAACTTCAAGCACCTTGTCCAAAGCGTAGCTCAAAACAGACTTTTGGATATCAATCCCGATATAGTTGATGTCAGGGTTTTGCTTTGCCATACCTGAAACAAAGGCACCCTTTCCACTTCCAACTTCCACATGAATGGGATTATCATTGCCAAATAAGTCCCGCCATTTCCCCTTGGCTTCTAAGGGATTGAGGACCACATACTGGGGATTTGCCTCTAGTAATTCTGTCGCCCCTTTACGATTTCTAACTCTCATCTTCTCTTCCCATACTTGTCTCGGAAGTGACGCAAGCCATGGATCTCCCGATTGACATTTTCTAAATCTTGGTTCATATAATACTTGGAAATCTGGCTCAAGTAAGACAATTGACCGTACCAATACAATTTATTTAATACCGTTTGATTGTACTTGTAACCGTAGTAGGTCAACCATTCCTTCCACTGATGTTCTGGAATATAATGGCAGAGCATATGGGCCACATCAAACATGCGGTCGGTCAAACGAACCGAATCCCAATCCACCAAATAAATCAAGCCACTTTCTGTCTCAATCCAATTACTATGTCGTACATCTCCATGGACAATGGTCGCATAGTCCTCTCTAAATCCTGGAATAGTCTGACGTAAATCAGCCATCACTTCACTGATAAAATGATTTTTACGCAAAGCATCTGGAGTCGTTTCCTGCCAAGACTGTAGTAAATCTACAGGTGTTTCCATGGCATAGCCCAACCGACTCAACTGTGTCATCAACGGACGTGAGCGATGAAGGCGGGTTAAAATATTGACGATTTGCTTACGATTCATATCATAGGGGGTCAATATCTTGCCTGTCAACCATTCTTGAGCACACATATCACGTCCATCTGCCAAACGGCGACTCCATAATAATTGTGGAGCAATTTGTTCTCTAGCTAGACCAGGTAGGATTGGAGAGGTGTTCATTTTTACAAAGATACGCTTCCCATCAGGATAGCTACCCATATAAGCCTTGCCACTTTTCCCAGGTATGGGAGTCAGTGTTAGCTCATTATCACCCAAATCCATTTCTTTCCTCCGTATAAAGTTTCCTTACTATTCTACTAGTTTTTGGCCTATTCGTCAACCGCTCCACACCCAATTCTCAAAGAAAAGCCTCTGGATTGGCTTGGGTATCATTATAGAAAGAAAAAGGCAAGCACCATCTTCTGCTTACCTTTTCATGATTTTTATAAATAATATAAGAGTGGCCAAGCATTATAAAACATGTGGACTAGAGTAGAAACCCATAGGTTTTGGCTCTTTTTATAAGCAAAGCCCAGCAACAAGCCCCCAAGTAGATAAAAAATAAACGAAGGGACATTAGAAGGTCCATGCATGAAAGAAAAGAGAGAGGAAGTTAGCACAAGCCCTAACCAAGAATTGTCAAAAACCGCACCTTGAAGAAGTCCTCTGAAAATGAGTTCCTCCTGGATGGGGCCAAAAACTGAGGTAGTCAAAATCAAAGACAGAGAAATTCCTCTGCTGAGTTCCGCCAAGTGTTGAACCCCTGAGCCAGAAGAAATAGCGAAGAAATGAATATAAACCAGCGTCTCAAGCAGACTTAGAAGAAAGATTGCAATGAAAAGTAAAAGTTGTTTCCTGCTTAACATCCCAAAAGAAATCATTTCAAACTTTCTAGCATAAGCAACACTCAGCGAGGTTACTAGAAGACTTACAATAATCAATTCAGATTCATTTTGAAAAAAATCCCCATGGTTAATCGTATAAGGAACTGTAATGACGATTATTAGTACTAAAAATCCAAAACACAAGGCATGAAATTTATCAAAAAACTCCATAAAACTATCCTCCTCAACAAACAGACTTCCTACACGTCATTCTTTAGTTCTAGCCTTTCCAAAACAAACCATTTGAGTAACCAAAATCCGACCACATAGCCAGCCCCTAAGAAGATAGCCATTAAAGATAACATGGGATTTAGGAAATAAAAGACCACCACAGATACAAAGGTTAGCACAAAAACATTAAAAGCAATGGTGTCAGAAGCCAAGACCAGAATATAAGGTGTCAACCAATCTAAGGTTTTTGAATCTAGGAAAAATAAGTGTTTATACATGATGACCTCCCCTTGTCAGACTATAGACTAGTTCCATATTAAGAAGAAAGTTCTTCCTCTACTTTTTATAATACTTCAAGCCCCAAATGAGCAGAAGCATGATAAGCAAGCAGAGAATAGCGCCAATATAGGCAATTAATTGTTGATAGAATTCTCCTGCTGTGATCCCTCTATACAAACAAATAATAGACATAAAGCCTGTCAAGCCGATATACATGAGTTGATTGGTTCTAGGACTAACCAAATCATCATCTTCAAACTCTCTGATTCTCATTTCCCTAGTGAGGTAAACAGTAACCAAAATAGAAACCAAGTTAATAACTACCAAGAGAAATTGGAAAACCAAGGAAAAATTTAAAAACTGACGAGATAGAAATAGATAAGTAGAGACAAGTAAGGGCAACTGCCCTAGGAACAATCTCGCAAGGAAGATGTTCCGTTTTTTAGCAAGAAAAGTTTTCATTTCTTTGCTCCTTTCTTTTTAAGAATAGCAAAATAAATCATAGCTGCAATCACATAGGCTATAGTATAAAATAGCTGATACCAAGCACTCTCCCTAAGCGGATATAGAAAGATGGACATGATCAGATACAAGATGAAAATGACAAATATTTTTTTCTTCATAAGATTTCCTCCTGAATGTTTGTTGAGCTAGAACCTTTACACTGCTAGTATAGCACTCATTTTGACCTTGGATTACTCAAATCATAAATGGTCATCAAAACATCTTGAATTGTAAAAAATTTAAAAAAGCAAGCATGAAAAACATACTTGCCCTTTACACCATATTGATACCAACTTAATTTGTAGATTTTTTATCCTGCTATCACATATCATTTTGACAGGCGAAACAATATTAAAGAAACTCCCCTATAGATTAAACTAGCGATAAAAAATCTCTTTATCTAATTAGATCTATCTTTATTCTTCTTTGGAGATTTTAAAAATTTTTCCCTAATTAAAGAAGTAATAAAAGAAACAAACATGCCAACAACAAAAACAATAAGAAAAGTTTTGAAATCCATAATTACCTCCAAGTACAGCTCCTCTACATACAACCTCAAGCCTTTAAGCAACCATAATAGCCAATTGTAACATTGTTTTTGCATTCACATAATACATCACTTTTCAGTCACGGAACAAGTTTAATATAAAAATTATCAAAAAAATATAGGCAATAAAAAGAAAAATTAATTTATCATAGATTAGAAATAATATGACAAAACAATTCAATGATGTTAATTCAATGATCCTTTGTTTTTTATCAGAGATACTTAAAGATAGATAAATAAGATAGGTTTGAAAAGCGAAGAGAATAATATAGAATATATCTTTCATAAAAATACCCCTTTACATTTGTTAGTTTTATCTTACCTTATTTAAGCTTACAAAATCACTCAAATCACGAATAGTCATCAAAACATCTTGAATTGTTAAAAATAAAAAAAGCAAGCATGAAAAACATACTTGCCCTATGGAAACTTAACAATGTGAAAATACAAAATAGAAAGCTATTCAGCCTTACTTCCGTATGTTCTCATATATTCTCATGATCGCAACAAGGATAGCAGCTGTCCCACTTGCCAAAGCGATAAGGGTAATGATAATGTTGAGGATTTCAGGCGTACTCCCTATTCTGTTGATAAGACGGAGTAGGGATATAACTGTCAACTGAATCAGGAGTATTGATTCTACTCTTACCAATGAAGTCAGTTGATTTTCAACCGCATATAAAAATGCTGGTAATAAAACACAGGCTATAGCAATCACAAACAGATTGCTCCCTGTTTCTTCTCCCTTGTTCACAACGGAAAGCATGAGAAGATTCGATGCTATGATCAACGTAGAACAGATGATAAAAAAGGATTTCTTATTCATATAGGATACCTCATATACTATGGCATTTTAATTGATGACTACAGGCAGTACTTCTTTCCACAAATCTTCTAATCATCAACTGACATTGAGTGAACTGTTAAAATCTGACGAAAGACTTGATTTTTGCAGGTGGTATTGAGACTGGTATTGGGATGACTTTCCACAATTTTCATGACGGTATAGAGACCAACTCCTCTCTCCTCCCCTTTAGAACTGGCTCCAAAGGAGAAGATTTCAGAAATATCGATGCCCTCTTCTTTGATGGAATTTTCGATGATAAAGGTCTCCTGTGCCCCATTTTTTAAAAATGCGATTGAAACATGAGGTTGACAGGCTTCTACACTAGCTTCAATAGCATTGTCACAAAGGATAGACACAATGGTTAGAAAATCAAGTAGACTCATCCCCTCTACCTGAATCTCCTCTGGAACTTCGACATTAAAGACAATGTTCTTATCTCTAGATTTTAGAAATTTCCCTGCTAGAAGACTTTTGAGGGCTTTATCACGAATATTCACCAATCGTCCAAGGTCATATTTATTGTCCTGCAATTTTTCACTAGAATCCTTTAAGACCGAGTTGTAAACCTCTTTTATCTGCTCCATATCCTCCTCTTCAATGCCCAGACGTAAACTGGTCAAGAGGTTGGTGTAGTCATGGCGAAAACTCCGCACTTCCTTGTAAAGTTCCTCTATATGCCGACTATAGCGTTCCATATCTCTGTAGCGCAAGGCCTTCTCTTGGTCCAGTCTCTCATGAAGTTTGTCCTTCAAATAGGTATCCAGCTTCTTGATAATGCCCATAAAAAAGAGTAGGTAAAAGACTAGGATGAGATGGCGAACAGGCTTCGATTGAATGCTTTGTTCATATTCAAAGAAAGACAGAGTTTCCATGACTAGAAAGTAAGCCCCCATTATCCAGTTAATCTTAGTCAAGAACTTTTGAAAACCTGTATCGATAATCTCCTTTCTCAAACTAGTAAAATCATAGTTCAACCATTTCAAAAAAGCTAAAACTATGAAGCAAACGAATATCATAATCAATAAAAAGACAGGATTGCCCTCTCCATCTACAATCCCTTGTCCCAAAAATGGAAGCACAAAATAAGAAACACTTCTGTAAAAGATATCCATCAATACAATTGGAAAGAGACCATAAAAGAAGAGTAGTTTTTTAGGAAGTCCTCTTAACAATAAGAAAGATAAGCCTATGCCATACAAAGGTTCCATAAAATATGATAAGTATTCACTCACAGCTAAAAATTGAAAAGTCGCAAAAATAGCCCCTAGGAGAAATTTCAGAAGAAAGGACTTAAAAACCCTCTCGAAAGTGATACCAATTCCATCTACCTTAAAGAATATGACAATTTCTAGTCCATTAATAACAAGTGTATACAATATAATCCAAGCGATATTCATAAACTCTCCTAGCTCAATGCAAATTATTGATAGCTTCAGACACTTCCCTGACCTTATAACGCGCTATCATACAGCTTCCACCATTGGGAAAGTAAAGAAGTTTTTCTTTCTTATCCAAACGAACCACATTGGCAGGATTGATGAGAAATGAGCGGTGGCACTGCAAGAGACGGGGTTCCTGCTTGAAAACCTCCTCTAAACTCGCTGTAAATTCCAGCCTGTCTGTCTTGGTATAGAGAATAACACGATGGGCTCTAGGCGATGTTTCAAGATAATAAACCTCTTTAAAAGGATACTGGAATTGGGCAAATTTTGATTTAAAGTAAAAGCAATCTTCCGCCAGACTCTTACTGTCTTGACTATTAGCATATAGGAGGGCTGTTTCGATCCGAGACTCAAACTCCTCTGCCGACAAGGCCTTATCAATGTAGTCCAAAGCAGACACTTGGTAGCGAAAGGACAGGGGCATAAACTCCGAGTGAGTCGTCACAAAGACGATGAGAGCATAAGGATCCCGATTCCGAATCTTTCTAGCCACTTCCAGCCCCTTCATCTCCTCATTTCGAATCTCAATATCCAAAAAGAATAGCTGATGGGCTCCCTTCTCATGCACCTCTGTCAGCAGCTGGTCTGGCTTGCCAAAGACTTCAAAAGAACTGGGAGTGATATGATGTTCTTTCAAGAGTTTCTCAATCGTCGTTTCAATTCTAGTCTGTTGGGAAAAATCATCTTCTAAAACAAATATTCTCATCTTCTTACTCTCCTTGTTTCAATTTCTTCCTAAAAAGAGAATAGCAAAAATACTTTGATACAAGTCCACCAAATCCTAAACAGGCCTTCAACGCTCCTGAAGGGTAGCTTGTTCCTCAAATAAGCATGATAATCTTACCACTATTTTATCATAAAATCTTAACAGTACCATTCAGGAAATTTCAAGGACAATTAAAGATTTTATGGTGAAAAAGGAGATAAAAGTGATAGACTGACAGTATCAAAACACAGTTGCTAGAATCAAGACTGGCACCCAGATTAAAGGAGGAATTCTCATGACAGATGCAGACCCTATCAAAAGAGCTCAGACTTTGATTACTGACTTAAACAAAGCCTATCAAGCATGCAAACAGGCAACCGCTGACGACGTCCGCTTTCAGGAGCAATTAAACTCTATTCTTGGCTTTCTAGCCAAGACTGAGACTGTGGACAATCGAGTCTTGATTGAACTGGAAAAATTTTACCAGACTTCCAGTCTTCTCATGGGACTCAGCGCCCTCAATCCAGATGCTCCTACTCGCGCCGCTTGGCGGGCCTATGACCGCTTCCACTTTGACCAAGTCAAGACCAAGTTGAGTCTCTACGGACCAACCATTATCTTGTAGAAAATAAAAGAAGTTGAGACAAACTGAACTCAACTTCTTTTTTAGTGTCATATAGGCAATGTTAGTCCTGCATCTGACGTTTTACCTGATAAGGCAAATACAAGACTAGTAAAACCAAACCAGCTCCCAGCAAGGCTAGAAGGACCAATTTTTCTTGGAAGGTAATCAACCCGACAACTAATTCCACAAGTAAAACAAAACTGGTCAATCCTCGGACTACCGCCTGCAAGCCTTTTTCCTTTTGCCCCTTGTCCAGCGGAAAGAGTTGGGTCAAATACTGGTAGTCAAAGGCGTGATAGAGGGCCAGTAACTGGAAGAGCAAGAGGTAGTTAAAGAGAACCACCACTGCTGTCGCAATCCAAGCTTGCTCGATAAAGACCTGAGCCAGTATGGACAGCAAGAGCAGACGGAGGCTGAGGGCAAAAAGGTCTCCATTTCGCAGATAAGAACGCAGATAGAGATTTTGCCAAATCTTTCCAGGCACCTTCTGAACAGCCTTTAGGATAAAGTCCAGATAGACACGACGCTTGACGCTGTTTGAAATTCCCTTTACCTGCGTAAAGAGGGCAAAGAAACGAAGCAATACTTGCTTACGCTTGCTTTCTTGAGAAATAACATAGTCCCAGTCTAGTCCAGTTTCAGTAAAAAACTTGCTGGCCTTTTGACGAAAGAGGAAATATTTACCTAACCCAAACAAAAGCACATAGATTAGGAAGACAGGCAAGCCATAGCCCATTGCTAAAAATAAAGGCGCAAATAACAGCAAGAAAAGGGTCTGGACAAAGAGCCAAAAGACTAGGGAAATGCCAGTTTGACGCTTGAGATGGAGCTTGATTTCCTCTTCTCCGACCAAGAGAAAGAGCTTGTCTGGAGCCTCCATATAGGTGGCAATTCCACCCCAAAGCAAAAGTAAAACAGACGTAATTCCTACAAACAAAAGGATAGGCCAATGATTTTCAGGAAAATCTTGCAAGAGTTGACTGTACTGGTAGGCTAGAAAGCCCAACAGGACAAGTAGGAACAAGACAAAGTGGTCATTGAGAACATAGCGCAGATAACCGACACACTCCTTACGAAAAGCCTGCTTTCTCTTTAAAAACAAGTCTTTCATAGCTCCTCCTCTTTGGTCAGAGCCAAGTAAATATCATTCAAACTAGCCTCAGGCATATCAAAGGCTTCGCGCAGTTGCAGGAGATTTCCCTTAGCACGCACCTCTCCCTTGTGAAGAATGACAAAAGCATCACACATCTTTTCCGCTGAATCCAGCACGTGGGTACTCATGAGAATGGACTTGCCCTTTTGCTTTTCCACTTCCAAAAGCTGAATCAAGTCTGCAATAGCCAACGGATCAAGACCAAGGAAAGGCTCATCCACGATAAAGAGACTTGGATCCACCACAAAAGCACAGATAATCATGACCTTCTGCTTCATCCCTTTTGAAAAATGAACAGGAAACCAGTCTAATTTCTGGTCCAGACGGAACATTTTTAACAAGGGTTCTACTCGATCAAAAGCCACTTTCTGCTCAATACCATAAGCCATGGCAACCGTTTCGATATGCTCTCTGAGGGTCAATTCCTCATACAGACTAGGTGTCTCAGGAATGTAGCCAATTTGCTTGCGGTAGCTCGTTGCATCTTCTTGCAGGGTCAAGCCATTGATATTGATGGAGCCACTATAAGGTGTCAACAGACCGATAATTTCATTAATAGTCGTCGATTTCCCAGCACCATTGAGACCAATCAAACCGACCAACTGCCCACTTTCAACAGTAAAGGACACATCTTTCAAGACCGGGACATGAACATAGCCACCTGTCAGGTTTTTAATTTCTAACATATTTTCTCCAAATCTGGTATAATGTAGCTATATTATATCAAAATTCAATACAGTAGAGGTAGATTTTATGTCAGATTGCATTTTTTGTAAAATCATCGCAGGGGAAATTCCTGCTTCAAAAGTATATGAAGATGAGCAGGTTCTTGCCTTTCTTGATATCTCTCAAGTGACACCAGGACACACCTTGGTCGTACCCAAAAAGCACTATCGCAATCTTTTGGAAATGGACGCTACTAGCGCAAGCCAACTCTTTGCCCAAGTACCAACAGTGGCTCAAAAAGTCATGAAAGCTACCAAGGCTACTGGTATGAATATCATTGCCAACTGTGAAGAAATCGCTGGTCAAACAGTCTTTCATACCCACGTTCACCTCGTGCCTCGCTACAGTGCGGACGATGACCTCAAGATTGATTTTATCGCCCACGAACCAGACTTTGACAAACTCGCTCAAGTCGCTGAAACTATCAAAAACGCCTAAGGAGTTGCCATGAAATTATCTAATCTACTGCTATTTGCAGGAGCTGCAGCCGGAAGTTATCTGCTCACAAAAAATCGCCAAACCATCACAGATGAAGTCTTGAATACAACTGACCGCGTTCAAGCTATCAAGGACGATGTGGATATTATCCAAAACAGCCTGCAAATCATCGACCAACAAAAAGAACTCATCAAGGAATATCAAGAAGACCTGACTTACAAGTTTAAGGTCTTGGAAAAGGATATCCAGACTAGACTAGCTGTGATTAAAGAAACACAGGAAATCGAAGATAAGTAAAAAGAGCCCGACGGCTCTTTTTAAAAACGTAAACAAGTCATATCCCATCAACTATACTTCATAATTTAGGCAACTCATACTCAATAAAAATCAAAGAGCAAACTAGAAAGCTAGGCACAGGCTGCTCAAAACACCGTTTTGGGGTTGTGGATATAACTGACGAAGTCAGCTCAAAACACGGTTTTGAGGTTGTAGACAAACCGACGCTGACGTGTTTTGAAGAGATTTTTGAAGAGTATTATTCACCGTTTCATAACTAAATCGAAGACTTTCCCAGGTTTTCCGCCGTAATGAAAACACCTGAAACAGTTTGGTTTCAGGTGTTCGGAAACTTTGAGACCTAGGTTCAAAGTTTAGATATGGAACTTCGAAGAAGGTCGCTACCATCCGTCATTACTTAAGGAAAGTTTTAAAAAATCTATAAACAAAAGAGCCCAACGGCTCTTTTTGCTTTATTCTCCTTCAAAGGCATCTTTAATATGGTCAAAGAAGCCTTTTTTCTTTGGATTGACTTTTAAATCACCAGCAGCTGCGAATTCTTTCAAGGCTGCTTTTTGGCGGTCGTTCAAGCCTGTCGGTGTTACGACATTAACGGTAACGTATTGGTCACCAACTGCACCACCACGAAGGCTCGGAGCTCCCTTACCACGTAAACGGAATTTCTTACCAGTCTGAGTTCCCTCTGGGATAACCAATTCAACATCACCGTGAACAGTTGGAATATCTACTGTATCACCAAGAGCCGCTTGGACAAAGTTGAGGTTGAGATTGTAGAAGATAGTCGTTCCTTCACGTTCAAACTTATCGCTGGCTTCCACAGAAACTACTACATACAAGTCACCATAAGGTCCACCGTTAAATCCTGCTTCACCTTGACCTGCTAGGCGAATTTGTTGACCTGTTTCCACACCAGCAGGGATTTTTACATGTACACTATGAGCTTGTTTTTCATGGCCTGTCCCGTGACAAGTTGTACATGGATCTTTAATTTCTTTTCCGCGACCGTGACAGACATCACAGGTTACTTGGCGTCGCATCATACCAAGCGGAGTCTGCGTATCGACATTAATGACACCAGCGCCATGACAGCGTCCACAAGTGACTGGACTTGTTCCTGGCTTAGCACCTGAGCCATTACATGTACGACAGCTAGCTTCACGGTTATATTTGACTTCTTTTTCAGCTCCAAAAATAGCTTCTTCAAAGGTCAAGTTCACACGATACTGGAGGTCATCCCCTTGACGAGGAGCATTTGGATTGCGTGAAGCACCGCCTCCGCCGAAGAAACTTGAGAAGATATCTTCAAAACCACCGAAGCCTCCTGCCCCGTCAAAGCCGCCGAAACCACCTGCACCACCAAAGCCACCATTGGCACCAGCCGCACCATATTGGTCATAGGCAGCACGTTTTTGGTCGTCACTCAAAGTCTCATAAGCTTCCTGAACTTCCTTGTATTTTTCCTCAGCACCAGGCTCCTTATTGATATCTGGGTGATATTTTTTCGAAAGCTTACGATAAGCCTTTTTGATCTCGTCTGCCGAAGCGTTTTTGGACACCCCCAAACGATCATAAAATTCAGTATTGTTCATACAAGATACCAAGACCGTAAAATTCGACTGAAAAATAGGAAATCTGACGCTGGAGCGATGCTCCTAGGCAGATTTATCTTTTTTCCGAGAATTTAGGTCGGGTTCAATTCCTTTCTTTATATATTGACAAGACAAACCCCAAATAAATCAGGTTCAGATCCTTTTTACCGAAAAACAGAGGCTGGGTTGCAACCTCTGGATTTCTTCTTATCATTAAGACGTTCAAAAATAAAGTCGATTATACTTTGTTTTTGAACTAGTAAGGCGTTTAGGCAAGTCGCCATAGCGATTGCTGTAGAATGACAATCACTTTAGTGATTAGTCATTCTTACCAAGTTAGGCTTAACTGAGTTTCGGCTAAAAACTTCGGAAAAAAGATAAGCCATCTTTTGTGCATCGCACAAGGCGATGGCTTCCTATTTTTCTTTCGTTTTCTTAACGCCTCAACATCTTATTTTTCAGTAAACTCTCCGTCTACGACGTCATCGCCTGCGTTTCCTGTTGCTTGTGCAGCTTCTGCTACTGCTTGAGCTTGTTGCGCTGCTGCAGCTTGTTCGTAGAGTTTAACAGCAAGTCCTTGAGCTTTTTCGTTCAATGCTTCAAGTTTTGCTTTCATATCGTCCAAGTTGTTGTCTTCTTGCGCTTTCTTAAGGTCATCAAGAGCAGCTTGGGCAGCGTCGCGTTCTGCGTCGAAGCCTTTGCCTTCAGTTTCCTTGATTGTCTTTTCAGTCGCAAAGATTGCTTGGTCTACTTCGTTACGAAGGTCAACTTCTTCTTTACGTTTCTTATCTGCTTCAGCGTTAGCTTCTGCATCTTTCATCATGCGGTCAATTTCTTCGTCAGTCAAACCTGAGTTAGATTGGATGACAATTGTTTGTTCTTTTTGAGTTCCAAGGTCTTTAGCTTTAACAGACACGATACCGTTCTTGTCGATATCAAATGTTACTTCGATTTGAGGAATTCCACGAGGTGCAGCTGGGATATCAGTCAATTGGAAACGTCCAAGAGTCTTGTTATCTGCTGCCATTGGGCGTTCACCTTGAAGAACGTGGATATCAACGGCTGGTTGGTTGTCTGCTGCTGTTGAGAAGACTTGTGATTTAGATGTTGGGATTGTTGTGTTACGGTCGATGAGTTTTGTGAAGACACCACCCATTGTTTCGATACCAAGTGACAATGGTGTTACATCAAGAAGGACAACGTCTTTAACATCACCAGTAATCACACCACCTTGGATAGCAGCACCCATGGCAACTACTTCGTCAGGGTTTACTGATTTATTTGGTTCTTTACCAGTTTCAGCTTTAACAGCTTCTACAACGGCTGGGATACGAGTTGAACCACCAACAAGGATAACTTCGTCGATTTCTGACAAGCTCAAACCTGCATCTGAAAGGGCTTGACGAACTGGAACTTTTGTACGTTCTACAAGGTCACGAGTCAAATCGTCAAATTTCGCACGAGTCAAAGTCATTTCCAAGTGAAGAGGTCCAGCTTCACCAGCAGTGATAAATGGCAAGCTGATTTGAGTTGAAGTTACACCAGAAAGGTCTTTCTTCGCTTTTTCAGCAGCATCTTTCAAACGTTGCATTGCCATCTTGTCAGTAGACAAGTCAATACCGTTTTCTTTCTTGAATTCTGCTACCAAGTGGTCGATGATTTTTTGGTCAAAGTCGTCACCACCAAGTTTGTTGTCCCCTGCAGTTGACAATACGTCGAAGACACCGTCACCCAATTCAAGGATAGATACGTCGAATGTACCACCACCAAGGTCAAATACCAAGATTTTTTCTTCTTTGTCAGTCTTGTCCAAACCGTAAGCAAGGGCTGCTGCTGTTGGTTCGTTGACGATACGTTCTACTTCAAGACCAGCGATTTTACCAGCGTCTTTTGTTGCTTGACGTTGAGCATCGTTGAAGTAAGCTGGAACTGTAATAACTGCTTTCGTTACTTTTTCACCAAGGTAATCTTCAGCGTAGCCTTTCAAGTATTGAAGGATCATAGCTGAGATTTCTTGTGGAGTGTATTCTTTTCCGTTAGCAGAAACTTTTTCAGAAGTTCCCATCTTAGATTTGATAGAGATGACTGTATCTGGATTGGTAACTGCTTGACGTTTTGCAGCATCACCAACGATGATTTCGCCGTTTTTGAATGAGACTACAGATGGAGTTGTGCGGTTTCCTTCTGGGTTTGCGATGATTTTTGATTCAGTTCCTTCAAGAACTGCTACTGCTGAGTTTGTTGTACCTAAGTCAATACCGATAATTTTGCTCATTATTTTTTCCTCACTTTGATTTATTTATTATTTTTCACTATACATTTTAAATTCTTCTGGAAATTCCAAATTAATAAACTCATTCCAAAAACCATCTGGAACTCCAATATCGTTTAACAACTCATCTTTATTATCTTCTGAGTTATTATTTTCAATTCCATAAAAGCTTAACACTTCATCACCATAAAGGTTTCTAAAGCCATCCCAATCAATATTGTTTCCATTCCAGCCATGACGATCGTCTTGCTCAACAAATTCTTGTATCTGTTCTAAAAAATCTTTATAATTAAACATTCTGTCCTCTTTCCTAATTATAAACCACTACCATAGCTGGGCGTAGGATGCGGTCATGGAGTTTGTAGCCTTTTTGGAAAACTTGAGCGATGGTATCTGCTGGGTGTTCATCGTCTGCTGGGAGAGTTTGGATAGCCATATGGTAGTTATGGTCAAATTCACCGTCAGCTGCGATTTCTTCGATTCCTTCTTCTTTCAAAGCGTGAATCAAGCTTTCTTGCACCATTTCCAAGCCCTTCTTCACATCATCTGTCAAACCTTCAACTGCGAGTGCACGCTCTAGGTTATCCAAAGAAGGGAGAATCGCTTTTGCCAAGTCCTGGCTACGATAACGTTGCAAGTTTTGACGTTCTTCATTGGCACGGCGTTGGATATTTTGCATTTCTGCATGAGCGCGAAGGTATTTGTTTTCGAACTCATCTGCACGTTCATTTGCCAAGTCCAACTCAGATTTCTCAGGAGTTGTTTCTTCTACCGTTTCCACAACTTCCTCTTCTTGGACTTCTTCTACTTCTTCATTTTTTATATCTTGGGCCATTTTCGCCTCCTTTAATGATTTCAATCTTAATGTACTTCGTAATGATTACTGCTGAGGTAGCGATAAAAATCTGTCAACTTCATGGTCAAAACACGGTTGACCACATTGATTTGGTTGATTAGCTGTTGGTAATCCAGATTGACTGGACCGATAATGGCTAGAATTCCAACTCCCCGATAAGGAATGAGGAACTTGCTACTAATCACCGCTAGATCAGCTAGACAGGACTCTTGACTGTCTGCAACACGGACGTTTTGCATCTGATCTTCACGCAACCCCTCACGAATCTCCAGAGCCACCTTTTGCGGTTGGTCAAAGAACTGATAAGCTGCCAGATTGGCAAAATTCAAGAGATTAACCTTGCCCGCCACCACAATGTTTTCGTTGAACATTTCCTTAAAGATGTGTTCAAAGAGATCAATCACATTATCCGTTGTTGTGAAGTAACGCTGGATAATCTGCGGAATCTCCGTCCGAATCTTGTAGTGAATATCTAGAACGGTATGGCCGAGGAAACGTTCCTGAATGATGCTCTTCAGTTTCAGCAAATCCTCCTGCAAAAAGTTCCTTGGAATCAGAAACTGACTGGTAACCGTTCGAGACTCGTCTAGGGTGAATACCGCTAAGGCTGTATGTTGCCCCAAAACAACGATATCAAAGGCTGTCAACCGTTGCTTGCTCGGCTCAACATCCAGTGCTACTACCGTACAGCCACTCAAGTCTGTCAGTAGATTAGCAGCCTCTTGCAGAATATCCTCCAATTTGAAGAATTCCTGATCAAAGGCTTTGACAATCTCGTAAACCTCATTTTCAGCCAGTCGATCAAAATCCAGTGAGTGTTTCACATAGTACTGAAAACCAGCAACACTTGGCATCCTACCACTTGAAGTATGAGCCTTCTCAAGCAAACCTTGCTTTTCTAGAGCCGCCATGTCATTACGAATAGTTGCACTGCTAGAGTTAATAGACTCTTGCAAGGCTTTGGATCCGACAGGTTCGTGCGTTTTGGTAAAGATGTCAATAATCAGATTTAGAATATCCTGCTGACGCTCTGTAACCACCTCATCACTCCTCTCTGTCTGATCGATTAGCACTCGATGCACTCAAGTGCTAACTTATGATTCTATTATACACCCTTAAAAGAGAATGTCAAGATAAAAACTCAAAAAATTAGCACTCTTTTATCAAGAGTGCTAAAAATCAGTCTGAAGACCTAGAACCTTACCTTCCATCTACTTGATATTTCTTTTTAAGTCTGAAAAAACCATGGATTAGATAAGAAATCATAAAAGCATATAAAAGAAAAATAATGAAGAAAGACATAGAAAGCTCTTCTTTAAATACACTCATACAAACAACAAGACCGCCTAAGAAAGTAGCTGTACAGGAACGAAATCTAGATTGCATAACTTCCCACCTGATATTATTACTCATGTAGACTTGATCCTCTGAAAGTATATCAGAAGCTGGTTTACGAAGAATTGAACAATAACCTCTTTCTATCAATTCCCAGCCACTATTCCGAAAATCTTGCAGTTCATGCTTATGCTTTTTAAGAAATCTAGAATCATAGATACGGTAGATGACATCGTCTGGTTGACATTGGTCAAAATAGAACAAACCAAAACAACTCGTTCTATATCTCCAACCTTTCAAGTGCATCTCATGCAAATAATCTTCTTCCTTATCCAAATCAACAATGGTGAAAATCCGAAATTCTACTCTGCTATTCATTGTCTTACCCCAAAATTAGAAAACATGCCTGGCGTTATTTATTAGATAATTCTTTCCACTTTTGACTCAATCTCCAAAAAATATAAGAAATCTGAATCGCAAAAACTATCAATAAAACCCAATCTATTATGAAAATCAAAAATACTTCCCAACTGAAAGAACTACCTCCACTGACAAATTTTGAGAAACCCGGTAGTAGAGCTAAAAAGAGAAGCAAAATAGGAAGCATCCGCCTCTTTAAAATCCGTTTGACCATAGCTAGCTTCCCGGACGCGTCATTATAAATTTCAAATTCGGCATCCGACTCAATTCCAGAATGAAGTTTTCTAAAGTAGGAAAAACCATTAAAGTCTGTAATATGCTCCCAGCCACAGTCTTTAAACAATTGTAAATAGGAGGCTCTCTCTGATTTTTTCATAGGATAAAAGTCCAACTGATAAGACACCTGCTCCGGTTGGCACTTTTCAAAAGTATACTTAACCGCAACTACTAAGTTAGAGTAGGTTACTTCCTTGAGTTTCCAGCCCTTAGCATGCATTTTTCTAAGATATAAAGCCTCTCTATCATAATCCGCAATGGTAGCAATTCTATAAACAACCTTCTTTTCCATCATCTTTCCTCCAGACTGTTTCTATAGAGTCGTTCAATACGTTTTAATTCAATATCTAAGACTTTGCGTCCCAAGTCTGTAATCTGATAGATTTTCCGTTTTTCCTCTTCGCGGACAAAGAAAATCAAACCATCCTTTTCCATTTTTGACAAGGTTCCATACATAGTCCCAGGACTAATCGAAACTTGAGAATCTGTCATCTCCTTGACCTTTTGCGTAATACTATAACCATGACCTTCCTTTTGCAGACAGAACAAGATATAAAAACCCGTTTCCGTCATCGGAAGATAAACTCGACGAATCTTATCCGTTAATTCCATTTACAGCCACCTCCTATTCAGTTCGATATATCGCACTTCGTTATATAAAATATATCACACCTCGATATAAAACACAAGAAAAAAGACCACCCTCAGGCAATCTTTCTTCTATATTAGTATTAGTAAAGGTCTAAATAATTATCAATTTCCCATTGTGAAACAAAGGTCGCATAGCTCGCCCATTCGATTCGTTTGGCTTCAAGGAAACTAGTATAGATATGTTCTCCAAGAGCTGCTCTGACAACTTCATCTTCTGTCAAAGCTTTCAAAGCGTTGTGAAGAGTTGATGGAAGGTCTGTAATACCAGCTTCCTTACGCTCTTCTGCTGTCATGATGTAAATATTTTCTTCGATAGGAGCTGGTGCTTCAATTTTATTTTCAATACCATGCAAACCAACCTCCAAAAGAACAGCCATAGCGATGTATGGGTTTGCCATTGGGTCCACTGAACGCAACTCAAGACGAGTTCCCATACCACGTGAAGCAGGCACGCGCACAAGTGGCGAACGGTTACGACCAGCCCAAGCAATATAAACAGGAGCTTCATAACCTGGAACCAAACGTTTGTATGAGTTAACTGTTGGGTTCATGATAGCAGTATAGTTATAGGCATGCTTGATCAAACCACCAAGGAAATGGTAGGCAGTTTCTGACAACTGCATTCCTTTTGGATCATTTGGATCAAAGAAGGCATTGTTTCCTTCTGCATCAAACAAGGACATATTACAGTGCATACCTGATCCGGCAATACCAAATTTTGGTTTGGCCATAAAGGTTGCGTAAAGTCCGTGTTTGCGAGCAATGGTTTTAACAACAAGTTTGAAGATTTGAATCTTATCACAAGCACGGAGAACTTCATCATACTTAAAGTCAATTTCGTGTTGTCCAACCGCAACCTCGTGGTGACTCGCTTCTACTTCAAATCCCATTTTAGTCAAGACATTGACAATCTCACGACGTGTATTGTCCGCAAGGTCAGTAGGCGCCAAATCAAAGTATCCACCCTTATCATTTACTTCAAGTGTTGGGTCTCCATTTTCATCCAACTTAAATAGGAAGAATTCTGGCTCTGGTCCAAGGTTGAAGGACTTGAATCCTACTTCTTCCATGTGACGAAGAGCACGTTTCAAATTGCCACGAGGGTCACCTGCAAATGGTTCACCTTCTGTTGTATAGACATCACAGATCAAACCTGCAACACTTCCATTTTCATCTCCCCAAGGGAAGACTGTCCATGTATCCAAGTCTGGGTACAAGTACATATCTGACTCATTGATACGTACAAAACCTTCAATAGAAGATCCATCAAACATAGCCTTATTTGACAAGACTTTATCTAACTGTTCATCTGTAGCAGGAATTTCGACGTTTTTCATGGTTCCCAAAATATCTGAGAACATGAGACGGATAAAGGTAACATTTTTTTCCTTGACTTCACGACGAATATCTGCAGCTGTGATTGGCATGAGTTTTCTCCTTAATGTATGACTACTTGCGGTTGCCTAACCGCGACCAAAAGGTGACCGTACTGAAGCAAAGCGACCCTGTTGGAGGAGTTCATTATGAAGTGCACGACGCACCTCAGTCTGACTCACCGCTTTCTTGGATTTCGCTTCACGTTCAGCATATTTTTTCTTAATGGCAGCGATATTATAACCTTCAGAGATATAATCTTTGATTTCAAGCAGACGATCCATGTCATTCAAGGAATACATGCGACGGTTCCCTTCGTTTCGATCAGGCTTAATCAACTCTTGATCTTCATAATAACGAATCTGACGCGCCGATAGATCGGTCAACTTCATAACACTGCCGATAGGAAAAACAGCCATATTTCGGCGAAATTCTTTTTCCTTCATTTACAATTTCCTTCTTTCTGTCTATTATAGTCTAAAAAAAGACAAACGTCAATTGATAATGTTATAAAATGTAACATTATTTTTCTTTTTTCTCTAAAAAGAGCCGAATACGATCAATGTCGTAATTTACGAGAATTGCGACAAAAACTCCCATGAACGTTTCTGATACACGCGCAAATACGTACAAAATTGTCTCTCCACTCGGGATCGATAGGGTAATGATTAACATAGCTGCTACACCACCAATAACCCCTGCTTTGTTATTCATGGCTACATTTGTCATAATGGTTAACATGGTGCAGATTGGAACAACTATCAAGGTCACCCAAAAGGCTTCGTGGAAAAAGGTATTTAATAAGAAGAAGACCAGGGCATAGAGGCCACCGATACTATTTCCTAGAATACGCGAAGTCCCAAAATGGACACTCTTATCAAAACTCTCCCTCAGGCTAAAAACGGCTGTCAAAGCACCGATTTGAAGGCCTTTCCAACCAAAAAAGCCAAAAATCAAGAGAACTAGAAAAACAGCAATACCTGTTTTAAAGGTTCGCATACCAAGTTTGAACTGGGATTTATCGAATTTATATTTTTTAAAATAACTCATAATCTCAACTTTCTATTTCCATTTTATCATAAATCGGTGATTTTTATGAGTAATAGTTGAGAGGAAGCGTTTTTATTTTAAGCAAAAGAAAAGAGGAACTTTCATCCCTCTCTTCTTTGATTTAGTTATAAAATCTTATTTTTCTGTCAAGGCTGCAAGTCCTGGAAGAACTTTACCTTCGAGAAGTTCCATTGATGCTCCACCACCAGTAGAGATCCATGAGAATTTATCTGCACGTCCAAGGTTGATCGCTGCGGCAGCTGAGTCACCACCACCAATGATTGATTTAACTCCTGGTTGTTTCACGATAGCGTCCATCACACCAATTGTACCAGCTTGGAAGTCTGGGTTTTCAAATACACCCATAGGTCCGTTCCATACAACTGTTTTGGCACCAGTCAAAGCTTCGTCAAATTTAGCGATAGATTTTGGACCGATGTCAAGACCAAGGAAGCCTTCAGAAACTGCTTCCCCTTCAGTGTCACGCACTTCAGTGTAGCCAGCAAATGCGTTAGCTTCTTTTGAGTCAACTGGCAAGATCAATTTACCGTTTGCTTTTTCAAGAAGAGCTTTCGCAACATCCAATTTGTCTTCTTCTACAAGTGAGTTACCGATTTCGATACCTTGTGCTTTGTAGAATGTGTAAGTCATACCACCACCGATAAGGACGTTATCAGCTTTTTCAAGCAAGTTTTCGATAACACCGATCTTGTCTGAAACTTTTGAACCACCAAGGATTGCTACGAATGGACGTTCTGGAGCTTCAACTGCTTCTTGGATGTAAGCAATTTCGTTTTCAAGAAGGAAACCAGCAACTGCTTTTTCAACGTTTGCTGAGATACCAACGTTAGATGCGTGTGCACGGTGAGCTGTACCGAATGCATCGTTTACGAAGATACCATCTCCAAGTGATGCCCAATATTTACCAAGTTCAGGATCGTTTTTAGATTCTTTTTTGCCGTCAACATCTTCGTAACGAGTGTTTTCAACCAAAAGAACTTGTCCATCTTCAAGAGCGTCGATAGCTGCTTCCAATTCAGCACCACGAGTAACACCTGGGAAAACAACGTCTTGGCCCAATTTAGCTGCCAAGTCTGCTGCTACAGGAGCAAGTGATTTTCCAGCTTTATCAGCTTCTTCTTTCACACGTCCAAGGTGAGAGAAAAGAATTGCACGTCCACCTTGTTCGATGATGTACTTAATAGTTGGAAGAGCTGCTGTGATACGGTTGTCGTTAGTGATTACGCCATCTTTCAATGGTACGTTGAAGTCAACACGAACGAGGACTTTTTTACCTTTCAAGTCAACGTCTTTAACAGTAAGTTTTGCCATGTTACAAAAACCCCTTTATTTATTTTATTCGAAACTATTATATCACACTTTGGAAATATAAGGAAAGATTTCACAAGATTTTTCGATATTTAATCTTTGTGGCATGCTAGAGTATATTATTTTTGCTTTTTCTAACGAATTTTCTTTCTAAAATCTTAGCTTAACACTTGTTAGATTTACTTTTATCCTTTAAAATAGAATAGGAGAAATTCCGTTATTATTTTTCGGAGGAAAAAGAAATGTCCATTAATTGGCAGGAAATTTTATTTCACTTTTTAGGTGGTCTGGGACTATTCTTATATAGTATCAAGACCATGGGAGACGGTTTGCAACAAGCTGCTGGAGATCGCCTTCGTTTTTACATTGACAAGTACACTAGCAATCCCTTTTTAGGTGTTCTAGTCGGAATTGTCGTGACTGCCCTGATTCAGTCAAGTACAGGGGTTACAGTTATCACGGTTGGACTGGTCAGCGCTAGTCTTCTCACTCTTAGACAGGCTATCGGAATTATCATGGGAGCCAACATCGGAACCACAGTTACTTCCTTTATCATCGGTTTCAAGCTTGGTGAGTATGCTTTACCCCTGATTTTCCTTGGAACCATGTTCCTCTTCTTTACCAAAAACAGAACAGCAAACAATATCGGACGCATCCTGTTTGGTGTAGGAGGAATCTTCTACGCCCTCAACCTCATCAGTGCCGGTATGAGTCCTCTTAAAGATTTACCACAATTTAAGGAATATATGGTAACCTTGGGACAAAATCCTGTATTAGGAGTTTTTGCCGGTGCAGTGATTACCGTTCTCATCCAAGCTTCTTCTGCGACAATCGGGATTTTGCAAGGTCTCTATGCAGGTGGATTCCTTGACCTTAAAGGTTCGCTACCTGTTCTCTTCGGTGATAATATCGGGACAACCCTAACAGTTATCATCGCGGCAGCTGGAGCCAATGTCTCTGCGAAACGCGTTGCTGCAACCCACGTTACCTTTAACGTTTTAGGGACTGTTCTTTGCTTAATCTTATTAGGTCCATTTACGTCTATGATTGAGTACTTCCAAGCACTCCTTCACCTCTCACCTGAGATGACCATCGCTTTCTCTCACGGTGCCTTTAACGTAAGTAACACCATTGTACAATTTCCATTCATCGGAGCCTTGGCCTACTTTGTAACCAAGCTCATCCCTGGTGAAGATGAAGTTGTCAAGTACGAGCCACTTTATCTTGATGAGCATTTGATTAAACAAGCTCCATCAATCGCTCTCGGAAATGCCAAAAAAGAACTCCTTCACTTGGGAAATTATGCTTCTAAAGCATTTGACCTTTCATACAACTACATCATTGACCTCAATGAAAAGGTTGCTGAAAAAGGCCACAAGACGGAAGAAGCCATCAATACCATTGATGAAAAATTGACTCGTTACCTGATTACTCTTTCAAGTGAAGCCCTTAGCCAGAAAGAAAGTGAAGTGCTGACCAACATCCTTGATTCATCCCGTGATTTGGAACGGATTGGGGATCACGCTGAGGCCCTAATCAATCTGACTGACTACCTTCAACGTAAAAATGTTGAGTTTTCTGAAGCTGCTTTGCAGGAATTGGCTGATATCTATCAAAAAACCACTGGCTTTATCAAGGATGCCCTTGATAGCGTGGAAAACAATGATATTGAAAAAGCTCAAAGTCTGATTGAACGCCATAAAGAAATCAACAATATGGAGCGTGTTCTCAGAAAGACCCACATCAAGCGCCTCAACAAGGGTGAGTGTTCAACACAAGCTGGGGTCAACTTTATCGACATCATTTCCCACTATACTCGTGTATCTGACCACGCCATGAACCTTGCTGAAAAGGTCATCGCTGAACAAATCTAAGAACCAAGAAGCTATCCTGAATGGGATGGCTTTTTTCTTTTCCTAACCAAGAATTGCTTTTCTACCATATAAAAAATGCTTTGATCCACAATGGAATCAAAGCATTTTAAAGAGCTCCCCATACATAATCGCAGAAGCTGCAGTTCCTCTGTACTTAGCTTCTTCTCTTTTGATAAAGCGAGCCAAGTTGAGCAACTCAGGTGCCGGATGTTTAGGATTTAGGAGCAATTCACGATTGACTAGACCCGAGAGACGGACTGCCAGCAATTGCTCATTTGTAGAAGGCAGTTTTTTAGCAGTCTCTAGGAGAGCAGCAACTAAATCTTCACTCAAATCATGTCGAGCATGATTGTAAAGATCTTTTACAAGGCTTTCTAGGTTTGGTTCTACCATCCCTACCACCTCCCTTATGGTTTAATAATTTTTAATCAAATCAACTGTTGAACGATCCAATTTCTTCACCAAGGCTTGCAAGAAAGCTTGAGCTTCTAGGAAGTCATCCATAGCGTAGAGGGTTTGATGAGAATGGATATAACGAGCGCAAACACCGATTGTTGTAGATGGGACACCACCATTTTTCAGATGAGCTGCGCCAGCGTCTGTTCCGCCTTTTCCACAGTAGTATTGGTACTTGATACCAGCTTCTTCAGCCGTTGTCAAAAGGAAATCTTTCATTCCTGGGAGAAGCAAGTGACCTGGATCGTAGAAACGAATCAAGGTTCCATCTCCAATCTTGCCTTGACCACCGTAGACATCACCTGCTGGTGAACAGTCAACTGCGAGGAAGACTTCTGGGTCAAACTTGGTTGTAGATGTATGAGCACCGCGGAGACCAACTTCTTCTTGGACGTTAGAGCCCAGATAGAGTTCATTGCCAAGTTTTTGACCTGACAGGGCTTCTGCTAACTCACTAACCATGAGCACACCGTAGCGGTTGTCCCAAGCTTTTGAGATGATATTTTTTTCATTGGCTGTCAAGATTGCAGAACTATCTGGTACAATGGTATCGCCAGGACGGATGCCAAAACTTTCTGCCTCAGCCTTATCCGCAAAACCGCCATCAAAGACGATATCTGCAATAGCTGGCATAGTTGGTCCACCCTTTCCGCGAGTCAAATGTGGAGGGACAGAACCCGAAATCACAGGAATTTCACGACCGTCACGAGTCAGGAGTTTGAAACGTTGGCTGCTAACCACCATAGGATTCCAACCACCGATTTCTACGACACGGAATGTGCCGTCTGGCTTGATTTCGCTGACCATAAAACCAACTTCATCCATGTGAGAAGCGACCAAGACGCGCGGCGCTTCCGTAGCTTCTGAATGCTTGATACCAAAAATACCACCCAAGCCATCTGTCACCACTTCATCCACATGCGGTGTCAACTTTTCACGAAGATAAGCACGAACAGGTGCTTCATGACCTGAGATCGCAGCAAGTTCTGTTACTTCTTTGATTTTTGAAAATAATGTTGTCATTTTAGTTCCTTCTTTCTTTCATCCATTTTACCACTTTTTATAGGAGAATAATAGCGAGAAGGTGGATTTCTAAATTAGTATCTTAGTCTTACTGTATCTTAGAAAAAGCTTGTATTTTCTTGCATGTGAGGTGAAATCTAAGAACTATTCCAAGACCAACCAAACTATTAATTCCCAAACACAAAACAATTCAATGCTATATTTGTTCATTTTTTCATGAAATTTGCAGAAAATAGTTGACTTTACCTTTTTCTTTCTTTAAAATAGTACAAAACTAGGAAAAGGAAAAAATCATGACCAAAACAATTCTTGTCACAGGTGGAGCTGGCTACATTGGCTCCCATACCGTTAAAGCTCTTTTAAATGCTGGCTATCAGGTACATGTTCTAGATAATCTCTCTACAGGAAATCGAGCGGCTGTGGATAGTCGTGCTAGCTTTAAGCAACTAGATGTTTATGATTCTAGTGCCCTAAAAGCTTACTTAGAAGAAAATAAGATTGATGCTGTTCTTCATTGTGCGGGTGAGATTGTTGTGAGCGAAAGTATTGAAAACCCAAGCAAATACTTCACTGCCAATGTTGCTGGTATGAACCAAGTTCTCAAAGTTTTATCTGAAGTTGGTATTCAAAAAATCATGTTCTCTTCGACTGCTTCCCTCTATGGTAATAACTGTATTGACAAGCCTGCAACTGAAGATACCCTGCTCGACCCTGTCAACCCTTATGCAGAAACAAAACTGATGGGTGAACGAATGATTTACTGGATGGCCAATCGCTACGATTGGAAATATGTTATTTTCCGTTACTTTAATGTTGCTGGGGCTGAAATGGATGCTTCAAACGGTCTGCGCGTGAAAAATCCAACTCATATCATTCCCAATATCAACAAGACCGCATTGGGACAAAATGATAGCCTAAAAATATTTGGAGATGACTATGATACACGTGATGGTTCATGTATTCGAGATTACATTCATGTCTTGGATCTTGCACAGGCTCACGTTAAAGGGATGAATTACCTCTTTCAAGAAGACAGTTCTTCTCAAATCTTTAACTTAGGAACTGAAAAAGGCTATACCGTCAAAGAAATCTTTAAAACTGCTGAAGAACTACTGAATCAAGAAATCCCACACGAAATTGTTGCGCGTCGTGCTGGTGACCCAGCTAGCGTCCTAGCAGACGCATCAAAAGCTAAAAAATATCTTGATTGGAAGGCTAGCTACTCCCTTGAAGATATTATTTTATCGGATTATCATTGGCGTGTTAAAGAAGGCAAAAACATTTTGGAATAAATAGCAGAAACATCAATCATAAATAAAAACACAGATAGATGGCACTTGATAAATACCAAGTATCATCTATCTGTTTTTATACATTAGAATCCAATTTATACTCTTCGAAAATCTCTTCAAAGCACGTCAACGTCGCCTTTCCGTAGGTATGGTTACTGACTTCGTCAGTTCTATCCACAACCTCAAAACACTGTTTTGAGCAACCTGCGGCTAGTTTCCTAGTTTGCTCTCTGATTTTCATTGAGTATTATTTTGCATTTCTCTTTAAAGAAAAGTGGTCTGGGACGAGGTCCTTGCCTGTTTTCGACCAGGGATGGCAACGTAAAATCCGAGACAAGCCCATCAAAACACCCTTGAAGCCATGTTTTTCAATAGCCTCAATCATATAATTTGAACAGGTAGGCTCAAAGCGACAAGAGGGGGGAAAGGCTGGTGAGATAAAACGTTGGTAAAAGCGCACAGGCGCTATTAAAATTCGTTTCATTATTTCTTAGTTACAGCCATGGTGTGTAGTTGGCTGATTTCTTTTTTATTAAGACGGCGGGATTCTCCCGGACGAAGCCCTGTCAAGTCTAGGTGTCCGAAACGAGTCCGAGACAACTTATCTACTTGGAGACCGACAGCTTCAAACATCTTTTTAACCTGATGGTTACGCCCTTCATGGATGGTCAACTGCACTACAGAGCGGTTTTTAACTGGATCCACTTTGAGAATCTCATAAACAGCTGGTTTGGTTTTCTTACCATCAATCTCAAGTCCACGGGTCAAGGGGCGGAGATTATCCTTATTGGCCACACCTTTAACACGCGCGACATAAACCTTATCAATCTCATTACGAGGGTGAATCATCTCATCCGTAAAATCCCCATCATTGGTCAAAATCAAGACTCCAGATGTATCCCAGTCCAAACGACCTACAGGGTAGATACGCTCCTTCACGTTGGGCAAGAGGTCGACAACCGTCTTGCGGCCCTTGTCATCTGTCACACTGGAAATGACACCACGTGGTTTGTTAAGCAGATAATAGACCTTTTCTTCGTTGTAGATAGGTTGACCTTCAACTTCGACCTTGTCGCCTGACTTGATAGTGGTTGCAAGTTCACGTACCACTTGGCCGTTGACGGTTACCAAGCCTTGCTTTATCAGCTCTTCTGCTTTTCTCCTACTGGCCACACCTGCGTGGGCAATATACTTATTGATTCTCATCTTCTTCTATCCTTTCACCAAATAATTGGCTTTCTTGGGCTTGAATCTCAAGCTCATCAATCACTGGTAATTCTTCCAAATGATTTATCCCCATGTAATCTAGGAAATAATCTGTTGTCACATAGAGATTGGGGCGTCCCAACACTTCTTTTTTTCCGTCTTCTCGTATCAAGTCAAAGGCCTGCAACTTTGCCAAGGCCCCACTCGAGTTGACCCCACGGATGGCATCAATTTCTATCCGAGTAATGGGCTGTTTGTAGGCAATGATAGACAAGGTCTCAAGGGCAGCCCTAGATAAACTCTGGTTGATAGGTGCCTTAGAGTATTCCTTCAAAATCTCTGCAAATTGAGGCTTGGTCACCAATCTATAAGCTCCCCCTGTCTCAATCAGGGCCAAACTGGAATCTGGGTCCTTTTCATACTTATGGGCTAATTTTTCTAAACTCTGTTGGATGCCTGTCGGTGGCAGAGAGAGGAGTTCGGCTAACTGGCGGACCCGAATCCCATCTTCACCCGCTACAAACAAGAGCGCTTCTATTTTTGCTAAAGTACTCATCTTTCCTCTCTATCAAGTCTAGCTTTGGGCCACTTGACTTTCTTCCTTCTTTTCCATGAGATAAATATCTCCGAAACTTTCCTCTTGCACAAGAATCAGCTCCTGGGTTTTGATTAACTCTAGGGTTGCCAAAAAGAGGGTGATGACCTCTTGGAGATTCTGGGCTTCCTTAAACAAATCCTGCAAGCGCAATTGATCTCGTCCAGTCAAGGACTCTTTTACGATAACCATCATGTCCTCAATCTTATACTCATCCCGCAAGATAGTCGTGTGATTCTGTGCAAACTCCTCTTTTTTCTTGGCTAGGATATTTGAAAAAGCCAAAAAGAGGTCAATGGTCGTCTTGTCATGCACAAGCTCCGCATCTTCGTAAATCAACTCTGTCGGCGCTTTGGAATAGTGCTGAGCCCGTTCTTGGTGCTTAGCTTCCAAGTGCTCCCCCAAGAGCTTGAACTTGCGGTATTCTTCAATTTGAGAGAGAAGATCCTGCTCCAGGTCATCTTCCAAGTCTGTCACTTCTGCTACCTTTGGCAAGAGCTTGCGGCTCTTGATCAGCATGAGCTGACTGGCCATAACCATGTACTCACCCGTCACTTCCAGACGCATAGCCTGCAGGGTTGAGACATAGGCTAGATACTGTTCGATGACTTCCGTAATAGGCACATCGTAGATATCCATCTGGTACTTAGAAACTAGGTGCAAAAGCAAGTCCAGGGGCCCTTCAAAATCTTTTAATTTAATATCCATTATCTATATTTTTCTATGGTCAGGACTGTTTTTAATCCTAATTTTTTTGCAATTTCGTACAAATCGACCTTGTTTTCTATTTGTCTTAGAATGAACTGTTCCCGTAGGGCTTGGGCTGATAGTGCTGGAAAACCTTTCTCCTTGACAAAAGCTTCTAGCTGACGGAAGGCCCACTGACGAGAATAAGCTTTCCCTCTCTTTTCAAAGAGATAGGCCTGCCCCATCAAGGGTTCCAATTCTGACAGCAAGGTTGTAGGAATGGTGACAATCCTCTGTTGGGAAGCCTTCTTGATTCGCAACACTTGAAAGTCCAGATTGATGTCCTCAACCTTGAGAGCTAAAATCTCACTCGGCAAGAGCCCCATTTCTAGGATTAAGAGCGCTAGCAAACGTCCCTCTGGATAGTCGCTTTCCTGCCAAAAAGAGTCTAGGTCTAACAATTCTGGTTTTGCGGTCTTCTTTTCAGCTTGTTTGGCTAATTCCAAACGATAAAAGCTATCCACTTCTTCTTTTTGATAGAGAAAGTAGAGAAATTGATTACAGGCCGAAATCTTTCGCTTCTGGGCGCTGATTTTTAGATTGGCTAGTTGGGCTTGGTAAATCTTGAGACTGGTCTCAGAAATCCGCTCTCCTATAATGTCTAAAAATTGCTCCAAATCATACTTATAGGACTGCTTGGAATTGGCAGACAAACCCTGCTTTTCCTCTAAAAAGGCTGAAATCCTGTCTTTCATTTGCATCGAATATCATATTCCTTACTAAAGTCATGCAAGAGGGCATTCACTGCCTTGAGGATAGACTTGCGCGTGATAATTCCTTGGAAAACACCAGACGCATCCACAACCGGTAAGAAAGACTCATCTACCAGCTTGTGCAAGACCTCCGTAATGGTAAAGTCAGGCGAGACGACCGCTACGTCGGTTCTCGTCATATGAACGATATCCGTATCTGCCATGATTTCTTGACTCAAGTCATGCTCCATCTGATAAGCCATAATATCTCTGAGCCCAATCGTCCCAACAAACTGTTTTTCATCTGTCACAACAGGAACACGGGTATAGGTCATCTGACTGAGCAAGAGGGTCGCGTGATCTGCATTGTGGGTATCAATCAACACGGCTAGATTTTCAGCAGGGGTCAAAAAAGTTTCCTCCTGCCCCAACAAGAAAGTCTCAAACTCCTTGGCAATCATCGGCTAAACTCCTTGGACAAGCCCGGATACACCTCATGGGCTCGTGTCAAAAAGTCAACTTTGAAATAACTATCATCAATCTCCACACGAGCATAGAGACATTCTCTGACGGTCCCACGTGGTTGACTGATGGAACCTGGATTTAGAAAGAGGGTCTTACCTTCCATCCAAGCGCTTGGCACATGCAAGTGACCATAGAGACAGATATCGGCCTCTTCTTCCTGAGCCCAGTAGTCCAACTTTTGAAAGTTGAAATTGATGTCAAACAAGTGACCATGGGTTTGGATAATCTTGGTCGAACCAAGCTCAGTCACCAAACGTTCTGGGTAACCTGCATAGAAGTCCATATTCCCTTTAACAACACGGATGCCTTCCCAAAGGGGAGAATCAGGACGCAGTTCAGAATCGCCGTTATGAAAAACGGCGTCAACTTTGCCCACATAACGATCACGGATTTCTTCCACAATCAAGCTATCGCCATGGGAATCGCTCATTACAATGATGGTTTGCTTTGCCATGATGGAAATACCTCCAAAAGTTTCTTAACGGCTAAGGCACGGTGAGATTGACTATTTTTTTCTTCAAGGGTTAATTCAGCTGAGGACTTGCCTGTCTCTCCCACGAGGAAGAGTGGGTCATAGCCAAAGCCATTTTCACCCTTAGGTTCAAAGTTAATGTAGCCAGGCCAGTCTGCTTCAACAACCAAGCTTTCCTTGTTGGGACTGGCTACGACTAGGGTTGTATGGAATTGAGCCGAGCGGTCCTTGAGTTCAAAAACCATGGCCAATTCGTGCAAGAGTTTGGCATTGTTTTCACGGTCAGTAGCTCCCACTCCTGCGAAACGAGCTGACCAGACACCTGGCAAGCCACCAAGGACATCGACTTTGAGACCTGAATCATCTGCCAAAACCATCTTGCCAGTTAATTGAGAAATAGTTTCTGCCTTGAGGCGGGCATTTTCTTCGAAGGTCATACCTGTTTCTGCTACTTCAGGTAGGTCAGGATAGTCATTGAGATTTTCCACATCGTAGCCTAGCTTGTCAAAGATAGCTCGGAACTCTTTGGTCTTGCCTTCATTTCGAGTCGCAATCAATAAGGTTTCTCTGACCTTGCTTGTCTCAAAGAAATCATGAACATTGACCCCTTCTTTAGGCAATGCTACATGCAGGAGTTGCCCATTTTCAATCAAGAGAAAAGCTCCCTGACGTTGGATGACTTCCAGATTTCGTCCCATTTCTTGGTTGAGGATATCTACCACAAAAGACAATAAACGGTAGAGAGAACCATAGCGTAAAACAGTAACAGAAACAGGAAAACCTCGATCCTCATCTCGAAATCTTTGGGCAAACTCCAATAGAGGAAAATCCAAGTCATCATCCGTCAACGTCCGGACGCCACCAAAAATACCATAGGACCCGACATACCAGTCCTGTTCATCCTTGTATTCATAAATTTTATTTGTCATAATTCTACATGCTCCACATGAATCTCTTTTTCCAGCCATTCTTCACCAATTTGTGCAAAACTTTGGCTGCTAGCTGTTGTGTAAAAACGGTGATGGAGTGGTCCAGCATCGCGACCACGATTGATTTCAAAATAATTAAGTAAGACTGAGATGTCCCGTACGCACTCTGCCCCACTATCAATGAGCTGAACCTTTGGTCCCATGACATTTTGAATAATGGGTCTGAGCAGTGGATAATGGGTACAACCCAAAATCAGGCTATCCACCTTTCCAACCAAGGGACGCAGGGTTTCATAGACCACTTTCTTGGTGACACTGGTTGACAGGGCACCCGACTCGACCAAGGGAGCAAACTTGGGACAGGCCAAACTCTCCACCTGTAAGTCCGGATCTAGATCGTTGATTTTTTGACGGTAGATGTCTGATTGGACTGTCATAGGCGTTCCAATCACTCCGATTTTCCCACCTTGACTGGACTTGATAGCTGCTGAAGCTCCTGGCAAAATCACACCCAAGACAGGAATGTCTAGTTGAGCCTTGATTTCTTCCCAGACGACCGCAGTCGCAGTATTACAAGCAATGACAATCATTTTGACATCCTTGGTCAAAAGAAAGTTGACCAACTGCCAAGTATATTCACGAATTTGCTCAGCAGGACGGGGCCCATAGGGCGCCCGTGCCGAATCTCCAATATAGACGATTTCTTCATGGGGAAGCTGGCGCATGAGCTCGCGCACAACGGTCAAGCCCCCGACACCCGAATCCAAAAAACCAATCGGTCGATTATCCATACAGTCTTCTTTCTAGTCTTTCTTCTGATTGATAGTTCATTATGATTATTTATCCTTATGAACTGAATGACAGTCTAATCAATAACTATCTCTCTTAATCATAATCAAATATCAATAGAATGCAAGGAAAAAGTCTCATCCCTAAACCATAACCAACATAGTGAGAAGTCTGGAACTTTCATCCCAGACTTTTCCTTATTTATTTTTTCTTTTTATTGTTAGCAAGGGCTGCTTTTTGTTGGCGGATGATTTGGTGGTAAACTTGTTGTACCTTGGCTTCGCTTGGTTTTTGACCATTTGCACTCAAAAGAGTACGAACTGCTTCAGCATTCAAACGTGGGTTGTCAGCAAATTCTTTTTCGATTTGCTTACGAACCAAGTACATTCCTCCAAGAGCTCCTCCTAGAAAAGCTAGCACAATCAATACAATTGCTAAAAGTAAATCCATCATTTTTCTCCTGTTTCTTTTTGAGTCTCTTTCATTATACCACAAACTAGCCACCCTGACTAGTTTGTTTTACGCTTTCAGAGATGGAATAGACAGCAAAAGGAACCCTGCTTTTCTGAGAAAGAGGGCTCCTTGCTACGTTTATTCTCAATGAAAATCAAAGAGCAAACTAGGAAACTAGTCGCAGGTTGCAGATAGAGCTGACGTGGTTTGAAGAGATTTTAGAAGAGTATTAATTTACATAAATAGCCAGTGTTTGATACGGTTTGAGTTGAATTTTTTCAGACACTTCTGCATCTTCATAATTAGAAAGCAAAATTTGTCCATTTTGGTAGGCTACTGATAACTCGATTTCCACTTCCGTGGCATAGAAATTAATGAGGCACATCTCAGCCTTTTTCTTTATCCCAAAACCAATTCATCACTAACTAAACTTTGGCCACTATTTTTCTGGAAGAGATGCATGAGGTCTTCAACTGTCAGATGCTTTTTCTCCTCTCCCTTGACATCAACCACTATCTTCCCTTGATAAAGCATAATGAGACGATTGCCGTACTCAATCGCATGGTTCATATCGTGGGTAATCATCAAAGTCGTCAACTGATGGTGTTCCACAATCTTTTGCGTCAAATCCATCACCATTTGACTGGTTTTCGGGTCAAGTGCCGCAGTATGTTCATCCAAAAGCAAAAGTTTGGGTTTCACCAGAGCTGCCATGACTAAGGTCAAGGCCTGTCTTTGTCCTCCTGAAAGGTATTGAGTATCCACTTTCAAGCGATTTTCAAGGCCAATATTCAACTCTCTCAGGGCTTCTTGGAACTGGATTCTATCTTTCTCCTTCACGCCCCAACCAAGCCCTCTCTTCTGCCCGCGTCTCAAGGCAATAGCCATATTCTCCTCAATCGTCAAACGAGAAGCTGTTCCCATCTTAGGATCTTGAAAAACACGGGCGATATCCTTGGCTCTCTTTCTTACACTCAGATTTTTAATGGATTTGCCTGCCAATAAAAGGTCCCCTTCGTCCACCGATAGATTGCCGGCCAAGATATTCATCAAAGTGGATTTCCCTGCTCCATTTCCACCAATCACAGAGATAAAATCTCCCTCTTCAACCTCTAAATCTAATCCTTTGAGGACATGGTTCTCATTGACTGTCCCTGCTTCAAATGTTTTGTGAATATTTTCAAGTGTTAACAAACTTTCCATAACTTTCTCCTCCTATTCATTTCTCAATTTCAGACCACGAATCTTTAATCTCTTTTGCAATTCTGGTGCAAATAAAACTAAGGCGAGCAAGATTGCATTAAAGAGACGAACTAAGTTTTGATCTAGATTTGGAATTTCATAGATATTTAAAATAATCAAACGGTAAACAATAGCACCGATTCCGATGGATAACAAGCGGCCTCCAATGGTCAAGTCGTGTATCAAGACTTCCGCAATAATGACTGCACTCAAACCAACAACAATGGTTCCTGTCCCAGAAGTCACATCTGAAAATCCATCATTTTGGGCAAACAAGGAACCACATAAGGCAATCAAACCGTTTGAAATCATGTAACCAACAATCTTCATGGTGTCTACATTGACTCCATTAGCCTCACTCATCGGAATATTGTCTCCAGTCGAACGCAAGACCAAGCCAATCTCTGTTTTCATCAAAAGAGTCAAGACCAAACAAACAAGTAAGAGACAGGCTAAACTGAATGAGAAAACAGCTTCTTCATTTGTCAATCCCAAGCTAGCCAACTGTTTAAAGACAGTCGAAGAATCTCCCAAGGAAAGATTGGGCACGCTTCCCATGATTTTAATATTGATTGAATAAAGCCCTGTCAAGGTCACAATCCCTGTCAAGAGAGCTGGAATTTTCATCTTGGTATGGAGCATTCCTGATACTAGACCTGCTACCATACCTGCCAGCAAAGCAAGTACTGTCGCAATCCAAGGATTTGTCCCTGCCTGTATCTGAGATACGACGACAGCCGCCCCCAGTGGAAAGGCTCCCTCAGCAGTCATATCCGCAATATCCAAAATACGGAAAGTCAAGTAGACCCCAATAGCCATAATCGACCACAACAAACCTTCTGATAAACTAGATAACACAAAATTCATCTTAAACCTCCTTATTCCTTGCCTTCTAACTTACTAATATCAATTCCTAGTGCATCTGCCATTTCTTGATTTGTATGCAATTCCAATTTTTCAGGCAACTCAACTGCTATATTTTCTGGCTTTTCACCTTTTAAAACACGAATCAGCATGCGAGCTGTCTGTCTTCCCAATTCTTCATAATTGGTTCCGTAGTTATACAAGCCACCAACAGCAATCATTTCTGTTGAACCACCGAATACTGGAACCTTGTGTTTAATAGAAACCTGCTTGACTGTTTCCATGGTTGACGAAATGATATTATCCGTTGGGACAAAAACCATATCCACCTCTGCCATCAAGCTTTCTGCAGCAGCCTTGACGTTGTTACTGTCCAAGATTGTTTTTTCAACAACAGTAAAGCCTTTTTCTTCCAGAAGGCGCTTAGCTTCATCCTTTTGGACAACTGAGTTTGGCTCGCTCTGAGTATAGAGAATTCCAATCGTTTTAGCCTTTGGTAACACTTTCTTTATCAAATTGATTTGGGTTGAAATGGCATCTGATGACTGGTCACTTGTTCCAGTCACATTGCCCCCAGGATGTTCTCTTGACTCCACCAACTTGGCACTGACAGGATCTGTTACCGCTGAAAAGATAACAGGCGTCGTTTGTGTTGTATTAGCCAAGCTCTGAGCAGAAGGCGTTGCGATAGCTAGAACGACATCACTAGATTCTGCTAGTTGCTGGGAAATGGTTTTTAGATTTCGTTGTTCTCCTTGTGCATTTTGCAGATCAATCTCAATATTTTCTCCCTCAACATAGCCTTGTTTGGCCAGCTCATCCACAAAACCTTCTCTAGTAGCGTCCAAAGATTGATGAGTAATAAACTGCGAAATACCGATACGAAATACATCTTTTTTCTTATCTGCCTTCAACTGATGCAAACTGATCAGAGAGGTCAAGAGAATCCCCACTACCAAGAGGGGTGCTAGTAATTTTCGAACAACTTTCATAATGAAACTCCTTCTCAGAAAAGATAATACTCAATGAAAATCAAAGAGCAAACTAGGAAACTAGCCGCAGGCTGTACTTGAGTACGGCAAGGCGACGTTGACGTGGTTTGAATTTGATTTTCGAAGAGTATAAAACAAAAAACCGCCTAGATAATACCTAAACGGATGCTTGAAATAATCTAACAAGTTACAACTTAGCTAGTCCATTTAGATATTCATCTATATGGACCACAATCAAAAATCTTAGCCACATAGATACAAACAAATTGCTTGAACTGTTTGCATCCATGGTGACATGTCTACAAACACTATCTAAAGTAGCTAAAGTAAAAGTTTTGATTCATCGTTACAGCTTGTTTCTTATTCATTTCTTTTTCTGCTTTCTTTTTTGATGTTTCCTATCTTACCACCTTTTTCATTAGCTGTCAAGAATATTTCAGAATATTTTAAAATTTTTTGAAAATTCTTTCATAATTCTTTCAATTCTTTTAGGATAATTTCAAAGATTTGCCCATTAGACAAAATAGAACGATTTGAAGACTTTTATGGTATTTAGTTGTATTAGAGTCTTTTAAAAGTGTTTTGATGGCTTGTATTTCTTCTTTGGTTGATTTCATATCACTATTATATAATGCGTTTTGATTTTAGTATAGTATTAAACTGACTCTTGGCAGTCGGACAAAAAATCGACAGTTATTTTATACTGTTTAAAACCAATAGTCAATACGACAATCTCTTTACTTTTCGATTATCAACTCTGTAGATTGCTAACATATCCAAAATAAGCCAAGTATCCCGAGGATAAGCAGCAGAAATGAATTATTTATACTCTGGATACCACTTCAAATCACGAACTGCTTTGGCCATATCTGTTTCCTTAGCGCGTGCAAGACCTTGCTCTTGTGCTTTTTTAGCGACTGCTTCTGCTACTTTAATAGAAACATCTGCTACATACTTGAATGGTGGCAAGACAGGAGCTCCTGGTTGGCCTGGATTGACAATACCACTTAATGAATGAGCCGCTGCTCCAATCATTTCATCAGTTAAAAGACTTGCTTCAGAAGCCAGCATGCCTAGACCAATACCTGGGTAAATCAAAGCATTATTTGCTTGACCAATCACATAGTCTATACCTTTATAAGAAACCGTATCAGCAGGAATTCCTGTTGCGACAAAAGCTTTGCCATCTGACCATTCAATCAAGTCTTTAGCACTAGCTTCTGCTAATTTGGTTGGATTTGACAAAGGGAAAATCATCGGACGTTCTGTGTTTTCACACATAGCTTCTACTATTTCTTTAGTGAAGGTATTAGGTTGAGTTGAAGTTCCTACAAGAATGGTTGGCTTCACAGTCTTCACTACTTCAAGCAGGTCAGTTAACTTCTCTGCGTTACTAAAGTCAGCACGTTTCTTAGCAAATGGTTTTTGCTCTGGTGTCAAGTCATCCATGTCATCAAAGAGAAGACCTTGTTTATCAACCATAAAGAAACGTTTATAGGCCTCTTCTTCAGAAAGACCTTCATTTACCATTTCACGAAGAACACGAGAGGCAATTCCTGCACCCGCAGTACCACCACCATAGCAGAGATAAACTTGATCTGTTAATTTTTCACCACTAATATCCAGTGAACCAAAAATACCACCCAAGGTAACGATTCCTGTACCTTGAATATCATCGTTAAAGGTCGGAATTTGTTTCCGGTATTTTTCAAGAATATTGGCAGCATTCAAGCGACCAAAATCTTCCCAGTGAAGGTAAAGTTTAGGAAAGAGACGTTCTGCTGTTTGAACAAATTGATCAATGAAGTCGTAGTAACGATCTCCGCGGACCCGTTCGTGACGATTTCCTAAGTAATTAGGATTGTTACGAAGTTCTTCACGGTTAGTCCCTGCATCAATGACTAAAGGAAGGACCATTGAAGGATCGATTCCAGCAGCACCTGTATAGACCATCAATTTCCCAACAGAAATATCGACACCATTTGTTCCCCAGTCGCCAATTCCAAGGATTCCTTCTGCATCTGTTACAACAATGAGACGAATCTCGCGACCCCCGGCAGCGTTTTTCAAAGTAGCTTCAATATTTTCAGGATGATTAATATCAAGATATCCCGCATATTGGGGATCTACAAAGAGGTCACTATAGCCTTCAATGGTATCTGCAATGGTTGGATCGTATACAATTGGATTGAATTCCTCCAAATGTTGAGAAAAGAGGTAATAGAAAAGAGTCCTGTTGATATTAAAAATTTCCATTAGGAAAAGACGTTTTTCCAAATCATTGGCTTTTGTTTGCATTTGTGCATAAGTTTGCGCCGCTTGTTCTTCAATCGTTTGAACATACGGTGGCAGTAAACCAATAAGACCTAGTTCCTTTCGCTCCTCTAAGGTAAAGGCAGTACCTTTATTGAGGAAAGGATTGTTTAAAATATCATGTGCAGTCATAATGCAACCTCCTTTTTATTTATATTATACCACATGAAACGAATTGTTCGTGAAACGTTGTTGTTTAAATAATACAATTGCATACGCATATGTTATAATGAGTCTACGAGAACAATTTCTAATAAACTCTTTTATACTCAAAACACTATTATTGATAATACTTTAAGTTGTTATATTTTATAAATTTTTGAACTCATCAAACTCTCGATGATCACTCTTTGCTAAAAGTTTCGAGTAAAAGAAACCAATCATACAAATTGACAATCCTAATTAAAATAAATATCATATAGGTATGTTATGTAGTACTTTGTATTTTTTAAGGTGTTTTTTTGTCATATAAAACTTGTATTCTATTTATATGACAACTAAAAACTATTTACAACAATATATTTCCCAAAAAGTGAAATATTTTCGAACACAGAATAAAATGAGCCAGGAAGAACTTTCAGAACAAGCAGGACTCGGGCTTAAGTATATCAATCAACTTGAAAACCAAAATGTGAATCTGACCATTCACAGTCTTGAAAAAGTGATTGACGCCCTAGAAATGACCCCAGAGGAATTTTTCAATTTTGATAGCCTTGAATCATCCTCTGATAAGAGTGACAATCTTTCACTCAAAAGAATCAACATGAAGATTAAACAGCTCCCTATTGATAAACGAGAAAAAATGTTGGTCATTTTTGAGAGTATCTTAGATAATCTTTGAGATCCCTGACTCACTTACATTTTAACTGGTGAATACTCGTATAGTCAAATTGTAGGATACGGATAAAAATTATTTATCTGCTGTTTTCCACTTATTTTCCTTCTCCAACTAATGAAAGTGAACCCATATGAATTTAAAAGATCTACAATATTTTTATGACCTCTGCCAGCTTCAATCCTATACGGAAGTAGCAAAACAACATAAAGTCAGCCAACCATCTATTTCTTATGCTATCAAGCGCTTAGAGGAATCCTTTAACTGCAAATTGATTCACCATGACCCCTCGCATCGTTCCTTCAAGCTAACTCCTCAAGGACAAATCCTTCTAAAGCATACAGAACTGATTTTACCTGAGGTCATTTCTACTCGCAAAGAAATTAATCGCTCCTTGGCACAATACTCTACTGTAGGATTCCCTCCTATTATCATTCAATATCTCTTTGCTGCCTTAAACGAAAAAGATAAATTCGATTTTTTAAAAAAGATACGCCCTATCCGCGGTGGCTCCGTAGAGTTATTAAACCTTCTCCTTAAGGGAGACCTTAATGCAAGCCTACTCGGTTTGATTGAGCCTCTCAACTATCCTTCAATAGAGACACACGAGCTATTTCATAAAGAACTGTATGTCGTTTTATCTAAGAACCATCCTTTTGCCACTGCTCCTTCCCTCGCTTTTGAAGAATTAGCAGATCAATCCTTTATACTCTTAGATGAACACTTTGTTCACCTGAAAGCTTTTGAAACGCTTAATCAAAAGTATCAAAACAAGGCAGAAATATTCTTTAAGACTGATGACATTGCCATCCTTAAAGAACTTTTAAAGAAAGGGATTGGCCTTAGTTTACTGGCTGATATCGCACTTTCTGATGAAGATGATGATTTAATAAAAATTCCTCTTATACCGAAGGACAAGATAACTTTTACAGTTTATTACGCTTACCTTAAATCAGCTACACCGTCATCAGAAGTAGAAGCCTTATTTAATCTCCTTAAATCATATGAATAGAAAAAACTCTAACTATCAATGAACTGATAGCTAGAGTTTTTTACATTGTAGATATTATACTCAATGAAAATCAAAAAGCAAACTAGGAAGCTAGCCTCAGGTTGCTCAAAACACTGTTTTGAAGTTGTAGATAAGACTGACGAAGTCAGTCACATATATACGGTAAGGCAACGCTGACGTGGTTTGAAGAGATTTTCGAAGAGTATTAGACTATAGTAGATTGAAACTAGAGTAATACGCCGCGACTTCTAAAACTTTTCTAGAAATGAATTTGACTTTCCTAATAAAGTTGTTCAGATTTTATTTCATCTCACTATAATTCAATGATTTTCTAAGAATTCTATTTCTTTCGAAAATTCTTTCAGAATGCTTTCAAAGTTTTTCAAATCAGTCCAACAAAAAAAGGTTTATAATTTCCATAAAAATTGACATGGAAATTATAAAACCATTATTAGCTTAGTCCTTTTTGATAACGTGCCAATTCGGCTTGGTTCGCCCAAACATAGTGACCTGGACGGATTTCTACCATAGATGGCTTATCAGTCTCATAGTCGTGTTGACTTGGGTCGTAAACCTTCAAGACCTTCTTACGTTCCAAGATTGGATCTGGGATTGGTACCGCTGAAAGCAAGGCTTGAGTATATGGGTGAATTGGATTGTTAAACAATTCTTCTGTTTCTGCAACCTCTACAATAACACCCTTGTAAATAACTGCGATACGATCTGAAATAAAACGAACGACAGACAAATCATGGGCGATGAAGAGATAGGTCAAACCAAGTTCTTTTTGGAATTTTTTGAGCAAGTTCAAGACTTGGGCACGCACAGAAACGTCCAAGGCTGAAATGGGCTCATCCGCAATAACAAAGTCTGGTTGCATGACCAAGGCACGGGCAATACCGATACGTTGACGTTGACCACCTGAAAACTCATGAGGGTAACGAGTCAAGTGCTCAGCAAGAAGACCTACTTCACGGATAATATTTTTAACTTTCTCTTTACGTTCTTCTTCATCTTTGAACAGATGATGATTGTAAAGACCTTCAGAAATAATATAATCAACAGTCGCACGTTCATTCAAACTTGCGGCAGGGTCTTGGAAAATCATCTGGATTCGACGAATCAATTCCGCAGCTTGTTCACGCGATTTCTTTCCATTAATCTTTTGACCCTCAAAAATGATATCTCCATTACTTGTGTCATTTAGACCGATGATAGCACGACCAATAGTTGTTTTCCCACTACCTGACTCACCTACAAGCGAGAAAGTTTCTCCCTTGTTGATAAAGAAGTTAGCATTTTTAACTGCGACAAACTTCTTACTTCCTTCACCGAAGGAAATTTCTAAATCTTTGATTTCTACTAATTTTTCAGACATTTCCTTCCTCCTAGTCTTCCAGATGGGCAAATCCCATTTTTTCACGGATCTTATCGTGGAGATTTGCAATCACAGCTGGTTTTTCTACTTTTGGAGCATCCTCATGAAGAAGCCAAGTTTTAGCCCAATGTGTCTCTGATACTGAGAATTGAGGAGCTTTTTGTTCGAAGTCAATCTGCATTGCATAGTCAGAACGCAAGGCAAAGGCATCCCCTTTCAGGTCAGTATAAAGTGACGGAGGTGTTCCTGGGATTGAGTAAAGATCCCCTTTATCATCAGCAAGCTGAGGCAAGCTAGACAAGAGACTCCATGTATATGGATGACGAGGGTCATAGAAGACTTCCTCAACAGTTCCATATTCAACGATTTCTCCTGCATACATAACCGCTACCTTATCCGCAATACTTGCTACCACACCAAGGTCGTGGGTGATAAAGATTGTTGTGAAATGGTACTCGTTTTGCAATGATTTGAGCAAATCAATAATCTGTGCTTGGATAGTCACATCCAAGGCAGTCGTTGGCTCATCACAGATTAAGACATCAGGTCGGCAGGCAAGGGCAATCGCAATAACGATACGTTGACGCATTCCTCCAGAATATTGGAATGGGTATTCATCAAAACGTCTATCTGCGTCTGGAATCCCAACCTTATTCATGTAGTCAATGGCCAATTCTTTCGCTTCTTTAGCTGTTTTTCCTTGGTGTTTTACAATAACTTCTGTAATCTGGCTACCAATTGTTTTAATTGGGTCCAAACTAGTCATTGGATCTTGGAAGATAGTCGCAATCTTAGCGCCACGAATTTGTTCCCAATCCTTGTGAGAAGATAAGGCTGTCAAATCTTGACCACGGTAGTCAATACTTCCTTGGGCAATGCGACCATTTTCTTCAAGCATACCTGTGAAAGTCTTTGTCAAAACAGATTTTCCTGATCCTGACTCACCTACCAGGGCTAATACTTCTCCTTCAACTAGTTCAAGGGAAACGCCGCGAATGGCTGTCAATACTTTGTCACGAACGTCAAATTCCACGACAATATCGCGAGCAGTCAAAATTACATTTTTTTCTTTTGTCATTTCTACTCCTATCTATGTGTACGTGGATCACTAGCATCCGCTAAGTTTTGACCAACTACGAAAAGGGACAAGGATACCAAGACAAGAGTTGTCAATGGAATCCAGAACAAGTAAGCATTAGTTGTTACGTTTTGTGAATAATCTGAAATCAAACGACCCAAACTTGGCACGGTAATTGGTAATCCAAGACCGAAGAAAGACAAGAAGGCTTCGTATGAGATAAAGCTTGGAAGCATTTGAGTCATGGTTGTCACAATAACAGATACCAATTGTGGCATGATATTTTTGGCAACAATCTTCAAGGTTGGTGTTCCCAAAGTACGTGACGCCAAGTTGTATTCCAAGTCACGATAACGTAAGATTTGCACACGGATCATGAAGGCAATCCCAATCCATGTCGTCACACTCATAGCAAAAATCAGATTCCAGAATCCAGCTCCGATTGAGTAAGTCAAGACAATGACAATCAAAAGAGATGGGATGTTTGAGATGACATTATAAACTTCCATCATCACACGGTCAACTGATTTTGAAATACCCCAAATACCACCGACAAAAACACCGATAACCAAGTTAATCACTGTCGCAATCACAGAAATGAGGATAGAGTTACGAGCTCCGAACCAGACACCGTCAAAAAGAGATTTACCGTTACTGTCTGTACCGAACCAATGCTCAGCATTTGGCTTGATATAACGAGCACTAAAGTCGTTTACCTTGCTGACATCATTGAAATCAAACTTAGAAAACATTGGGTAGATGAAACTCATCAAAATGATGGCTACCAAGATTCCCAACATGACTACAGTTGATTTTTTCTTCATAAATTGTCTAAACACTGATTTCCAGTAAGAATATGCTGGCGCATCAATAGTTTCAGAGGCAAAATCGTCACGTTTTACAAACTGAAATTTTTCTTTATCGATTGTAGACATTATTTGCCTCCTTTCTCAGTCAATTTAATACGTGGGTCAATAATGGTCATCCAAATATCTCCCAAAAGAAGTGAGAAGATAGAAATACATGTAAAGATGAAGACAAGACCAACGACCATAGAGTTATTAGATGCTTTTACAGAGTCAATCAACATTTTACCCATACCTGGGAAGGCAAAGACTGTTTCAGTAAGGGTTGCACCACCGATAACCCCAATAACGGCACCAGGAATTCCTGAAACCAGCGGAACCATGGCATTTTTAAAGATGTGTTTGTTTGAAATTTCTTTTTCAGACAAACCTTTTGCACGAGCAAAACGAACAAAGTCTTGAGATTGCAAGTCAATCATGTAACGACGAATCCAAATGGCTGTACCAGGAGCACCCAACAAACCAAGGATTACTGCTGGTAAAACGTAAGAACGCCAATCTCCAGCCCCTAAGATAGGAAATGAATCTGGTAAACCAATTGAGGAACCAAGCAATCGAACAATATAAACAAGGGCGATTGTTGGAAGTGCCATCAAGAAGGTCAAAGCCCCTGTTGAGAAGCTATCAATCCAAGTGTTCTTGAAACGAGCCATGGCTGAACCAAGTGGCACGGCAATCGCATAAGAAATCACCAAACCAATCAAACCAGCAATAGCAGAGCTGACAATCATAGATGGATATTGGTAATTACTTTCAGTCGCTGTATAAGGATCATCTTTCCCATAGCTAGCTACTTCACGAGAGTCAGCCTGACTAGGTGACTTGTAGGTTCTTGAGTAAATATTTACAGAAGACGTTTTCTTACCTGTTGGGAACTGAACTTGAGCAGTTTTGGTTTGTCCTTGACCTTGAGTAATAACCTGAAGAACTGGTGTATTAGCATAGGTTGGATAAGAGTCACCTAAATTGATATTCACAAAATTTTGATGCACAAATGGGAACTGACTGTTGAAGTACAAGAGATATTTATGTTTAGTACCTGAACCGACCAATGACCATCCGATAGCTGGATCATTTTCGAAACGAAGGTAACGTTTCAAGTCTGGATTTTCAGGATCTTGAATTTTATTTGTATGGTCAATGTCAATCAAGTTAGCATAGAAGTGAAAAACACGTTCAAAAATTGGAATTTCACGAGTAGCATAGAATTGACCACTTTCAGTAAATTCCCCCAAAGTCCAACCATGACCTAATTGATTGATGTACTTTTCATAAATAGCTTTATTGGTCGCATTTGCCTCTACTGTTACAGAAGAATCCATGCTACTTGCCTTTTCTTGCAACTCTTTAGTATCGTAATACTCAATATAGCCCATACGCTCAAACACAGTATTTTCATAGTTATCACGTTTATCAGCCGTTGTCGCAATTTTATTATAGTTAGGGTCCTGCTTGAAAATCAATTTTCGAGGAACCAAGGTATAGATAATCGTGTAGGTCAAAGTCGTTACTAAGAAAATCGAAACCAATGACCGCAAAACACGCATAAAAATATATTTTTTCATATTATTTCCTTTAAAAATCCCAAAAGAACCTTCTCCTCATGGAGAGAAAGTTCTATTAGAAATTATTTACTTCACATGACTTGCCAATTCTTTTTGAGCTTTCTCATTTGATTCAGCTTTTTCTTTCAACCATTTTTCACGAGCTTTTTCATACTCTTCTTTGGTGATTGCTTTTTCACCAACTTCAGTGTACTTCAAGTATCCTGAATTTTCACCTTTAAGACCGGCTACAGAATATGATGAGCTAAATGGTAGAACTTTTGAAACATATGAAACGGCTGTTTCTTTAGGAGAAGCCATTACTGGAATTGTCAAAGCATTGTCAGTCAACCAAGCTTGTGCTACCGCGTATTTTTCATAACGTTTTTGAACATCTTGGTTCTCGCTGTTTGCATCATCAAGTAATTTTCCATAGTCAGCTAAAGCAAGTTTGCTTACTACTGATGCATCAGTGTTTTGGTCAATACCAAGGTAAAGTCGAGTGTTTCCTCCCTTGATGACAAACTGATCTAAGAAAGTAGAAGGATCTTGATAGTCAGGGTTCCATCCTAGCAAGGTGTGGATATCCCAATCTTGCTCTTTAGCTGTTGGAGCACTAAATGAAATTGGTAAAGCTTCTGCTTGAGTCATTTGTTGCAAGTCTACAACAACATTATCTGAACCCAATACTTTTTCAATTGATTGTTTCAATGATTGAACACGGTTTACAACCGCTGTTGATTCTTGGATAACCAAGGCATCCAAGTGGATTGGGAATTCAACACCTTCAGCTTGTAAGCTTGATTTAGCTTTAGCAAAGACTTCTTTAGCTTTTTCTTCATTGTAAAGTCCATTTTGAGAATCTGCTAGAGATACGTTTGACCAAGTAGAAGAATTTGTCTTAGCCAAGCTATCTTGTACCAATTCACCAAATGTTTTCTTACCAACTTGAAGATTATATGGTGCAAATGTATTACGGATGGCTACTGCAGCTCCATCAGTACCATTTGTTTGAGCTGAGTAAGAATTGCGATCGACCGCAAAGTTCAAGGCTTGACGGAACTCCTTATTTAGCAAAGCTTTTTGAGTAGATGTCTTTTGGGCATCACTTGTTTTGGCAGTGTGGTTATAAGTTGTACGGCCATAGTTCAAGCTGACAGTTGCAACACCCGCACCTGGTTCATTAAAGTAAATGTTATCTTTGAAGTCAGCTGCATATTTTTCATATGTAGAACTTGTAGGGAAGATACGAGCCTTGCTATATTGACCATCAGAAAAACCTTTGGCAATTACATCTTGATCCTTACCGTCCCAGAAAGTGAACTTAACATTCTCAATTTTTACATTTTCTTTGTCCCAGTAAGCGTCATTTTTAGCCATCTCGATAGATGATTTAGGAGTTACAGCTTTCAAGACAAATGGACCGTTATAAAGAATAGAGTTAGCATCTGTTGGAGAACCAAAACCTTCCCCTTTTGAAGCTAAGAATTCTTCATTAACTGGCATCAAAACACCACTAGTAGTCTTGTCATTCCAGAAAGTTTCTGGCTGGTTCAAAGTATATTCTAGTGTTTGATCATCGAGTGCTTTTACTCCGACGGTTGAAAAATCGCTTGTTTCACCCTTAATATATGCTTCTAATCCCTTAATAGAAGAGCTAACGATTGAAAGTCCTTTTGATTTCCCATCTACCGCATGCTTCAAACCAGTGACAAAGTCTTTAGCAGTGACAGGAGCGTACTCTTCTCCCTCTGCTGTCACCCATTTAGCATCCTTACGGATTTTATAGGTATACGTCAAACCATCTTTTGAAACTGTCCATGATTCAGCAATAGAAGGAACCAGATTACCATATTTATCGTTAGCCAACAAACCATCTACAGCATTTGTTGTGATGAATGATGTTGAATCGATATTGCTGACGATATAATCCAAGGTTTCTGGATCTGTTTGATAAACATATTGGTAATCTTTTGCTAGTTTCGCATTATTTGAACTAGTGTTTGAACACGCAGCTAGAACTCCTGACGCTAATAAGGTAGCTCCTGCTACAGCAAGCACTTGACTTTTTTTCATTTCTTCACTCCTCGTAATAAAGTATAGGTCATCATCAATTATATCATAGATTTCAAGAAAAGTAAACGAATTTTCAGAATATTTAGGCTTATTCATACAAAAAATCTGAAAAAACTATTGACTGAGAATGATTTTCAAGGTATAATAATAAACGTTAAGGCGGTATAGCCAAGTGGTAAGGCACGGCTCTGCAAAAGCTTGATCGTCGGTTCAAATCCGTCTACCGCCTTCTATAACTTGATTTATCAGGTTTCATTTAAACAGAAAGCCCAATTTAAAGGGCTTTTTTCTTTTTTCTTCGGATAAATACGAATAACTTTAAAAAACTTTTGAGGCAAGTTTGGGGCTGAGTTTTCCCAGAATACGACTTCCCTATGAATTAACCGAAATAGACTCCAGTCTCTCGTACTCTTTGCTATAAAGTCATTAAAGAACCTTTGAAACTGAAAAAAGCTTCGTCACGCCTGGTGACAAAAGCCTCTAGTTTACTCTGTTTCTTCTTCTATTTCAACTTCGGTAATTTGGACTTTTACCTTGGTAACACGTCCATTTTTCACTTTATCATTGGTTAAGATAAGCTGTTTGTTTTGGCTGACTAATTCATAACTGAGTTTCTCAGTCGTTGGAATGGTCCCAACTCCTGTCAAATAGTAGCCAGCGATGGTATCAACGTCATCACTTGCCAGTTCAACATCAAAGTAGTCATTAAAATCATTGAGGGTCATAGTTCCTTGAACAATGTAGGTGTCCTCGCCAATCTGATGAACATCTATTGCTGCTTTGTCCGTTTCATCATCGATTTCTCCAACGATTTCTTCTAAGAGGTCTTCCAGGGTCACCAAACCAGCCATCCCACCGTATTCATCCAGCAAGATTGCCATTTGTCTTTGGGTATTGCGCAATTCTTTTAGCAAGTCATCCACAAAAATAGTTTCAGGTACAAAAAGTGGATCTTGTAAAATTTTCTTCCAAACAATATTGTCAAAACCGTCCACAAAACCAGCCTTAAGGAGATTCTTGGTGTGAATGATGCCAATCACGTTATCCTTATCCCCATCATAAACTGGTATACGGGAAAAGTTTTGTTTTAAAATACTTTGGATAATGGCTTGACTATCATCCTGAATATCCACCATAAAGGCATCCGTCCGAGGAACCATGACTTCTCTGGCCATCAATTCGTCCAGTGAAAAAATCCCTTGTAACATTTCAATTTCGTCAGCATCTAGTGTTTCTTCACTATTTGTCAGCATGTACTCAATTTCATCACGGGTCATTTTTTCGTCAGCATCGTCAAAGGTCATAGGAGTCAAGCGACTCAAGAGATTGGTAGATGCAGACAAGAGCCAAACAAAGGGACTAACTAGTTTCCCCAGTCCAATGATAACTGGCGCTGTACGAATCGCCAAGGCATCCTTTAGATTAAGAGCGATTCTCTTAGGATACAATTCCCCAAAAACGATGGAAATATAAGTCAAAAATGCTAAAGATAGAAAACTTGCAACGGCATAAGCTGTTTCACCATTTCCAAGCCAAGATGCAATTTCTCGTCCTAGAGTTTCTGCCAAGCTCGCCCCTGATAAGATCGTAATCAGGGTAATCCCTACTTGAATGGTTGATAAAAAGTGGTTAGGATTTTCTAGCACCTTCAGCAGACGGATATAGCGTCTGTCTCCTTCTTCTGCCTTTTGTTCAACCCGCGCACGGTTAAGTGAAACCATGGCCATTTCTGTAGCTGAGAAAAAAGCATTTAATACTGTCAAGATAAACAACAAAACAAATTGTAGCAACAAATTCTGACTACTTGGGTCTTCCATAGTTCTTCTCCTAAAATAGTATCTTGTCACTTATTATATCACAAAATTTAATCCAGTACATATTATTTTTTTCTTAGTACCTATTGTAGCCCTGCTTAAACTAGTAAAAAAGAACCCCTACATCCACAAGTGACATAGGAGTTTATCTTGTATTTTACTGAGTAACAGTCACTTCTCCAGTTCGGTAATCCAGTTGAAGTCCCTTTTGAACATTGGGAACTAGAACATTAAACTCCAATTCTCCGTCTGAAGACTTGGCTTCAATCTGTGAAGCTGAAGGAACCAAATCCTCATTCGAAGCGTAGTAAAGGGTTACACGGTAACGGACACGCTTGTTTTGGTCCAAGGCTTTACGCACCTTGCTTTCATAGTAGTTTTGACCAGTCGAATCCTCGGCCTGCGCCTGATTTGCCCAGGCTGTCTGAACAGCAATGTTTTTAGGATTGCTTGTTGAGGCATCAAAACCATCCAAGCCACCGATTAAGGCATAGCCTAACAAGTGCCCTCTATCAACGGCATGGGTATAAGAACCCTTTAGATTCTTAACCTGATGCCAACCTGGAGGAGTCCATGAAGTTGAACCATTCCCAGTTTCTTCACGATTCTTGTACTGACGAGTAGCCTTAGACAAGAGGGCATTAGCTACGGTTGGAACAGTTTCCTTTCCCACTGTCTTTGTTTTATTATCAGCGTAGGGTTTACTTGAAACCTTGGCATTTAGGTTTGTTTTATTACCATTGACGATAAAAGCACCAGCCCCGTTCCACTCCAGACTCCCTTTTATTTGGCTTTTGACTGCATCTGTTAAGACACTTTCTGCCAATTCTTGACTAGGCGCGTCTGGTGATTGACTTTTCTGACTCATTTTTGTCTTAGCAGCCTGATTGCCTAGTTCATTCTGCTTAATATAATAGCTCCCTGTAGATAAGAGCAATAACACTAGCAAACCAATCAGTGTCTGTCTTGTTTTTTTGTTCATATTTCTCCTTATCTTTAGAAAAAGACTGGTCTCCCAGCCTAATTTCCTGTAAATTTATGAATCAATTCCTGCCATTTTGCTGGAGACAGGATAGCCCATGGATCTTGACCCTTGCCCAAGATTCCATAGCCGACCATTAGACCGATTCCTAAGGCTAAAACACCTAAAATCAGTACTATGATGACTAAAAGTAAACGCTTGATTACGTAACCTGATTTCTTATTCATCTTCATCATTTGCCTCAATCCGCTGAATCTTAGCACCTAGCTGCGCCAATTTCTCATGGAAACGGTAGTAACCTCTATCCAAGTGAACCAATTTACCAACTACAGTTTCTCCCTGTGCTACCAAACCTGTCAAAATCAAGGCTGCACTGGCACGAAGGTCAGTAGAAAGAACTTCCGCTCCCTGCAAAGGTTGCCCACCAACAATACGAGCTGTATCACGGATAATCTCAGAATGCAAGCCCATGCGGCGCATCTCTTCTAGGTGTTGGAAACGATTTTCGAAAACTGTCTCCACCATGGTTGATTCGCCTTTTGCAACTGTCATCAAGGCTGTAAATTGAGCCTGCATATCTGTTGGAAATCCTGGGTGGGGCAAGGTTTTCACATGAACAGCTTTTAGATTTTCTAGTTGAGAGCGAACTCGAATTCCCTCAGTCTCCTCTGTCACTTCCACTCCCATTTCAAGCAATTTGGCAATCAAGGGACGGTTGTGCTCCCAGACAGCGTCTTTAATCAAGACATCACCACCAGTCATAGCAGCAGCTACCATAAAGGTTCCTGCTTCGATACGGTCTTGGACTACATTGTGAGTCGTACCATGAAGTTTCTCAACACCAGTAATGGTAATAGTCTCTGTACCAGCACCTTTGACCTTGGCTCCCATCTCATTAAGGAGAATGGCTAAGTCAACAATCTCAGGCTCACGCGCAGCATTTTCAATCACTGTGACCCCATCAGCCAGCGTCGCTGCCATCATCAAGTTCTGAGTAGCACCAACACTTGGAAAATCCATATAGATATGGGCACCATGTAAGCGATCAGCCTTGGCTTCGATATAACCAGCTGTCTGACTAATCTTAGCCCCCATAGCTTCTAGACCTTTCAAATGAAGATCAATAGGGCGACTACCAATCGTACAACCACCTGGCATGGATACCTTGGCATGACCCACACGGGCAAGGATTGGCCCTAATACAACAATGGAGGCGCGCATCTTGCTGACATACTTATAAGGGGCTTCCTCAGTGATGTCGCCAGTAGCATCCACCTCAACAAGATGGGCTTCCTCATCAAAGTCAACCTTGGCATTCAAACCACGAACCACCTGATTCATAATAAAGACATCCGACAAGATCGGTACATTCTGTAAGACTGTCTTTCCTTCACTTGCTAGAATAGTCGCTGCCAACAAGGGCAAGACTGCATTCTTTGCTCCTTCGATGGTTACACTTCCTACCAGACGATTATCGCCACCTTGAACCACAATTTTGTCCATACTCGTTTCCTTTACTCTTGATTTTATAATAATCCTCTAAGCGCTTCTTGCCACAACTGATACAGGCTGATAAAGAAAGAACTCAGGATGTAGCCCATGACAATGCTGAAAAAGGCTACTAGTAAACGAACTTTTCCTGTATTCTCAGTTGTCACTTTTAAAACCTTTTCCCATCTAACAAGATCCTTTAAAAGGTAAAAACTCACATAAATAAAGAGCATGTGACTGCTTAGAGTGAATAATAATTGAACCATTTGACTATTATACCATCTTCTCTGTTTGTGCGCTAGTTTGGAAACTTCCCTTAGAAATTAGGGATTGTTTTTCAAGTAATCAATTGCATCCTGTAGGGTTTTAACTGGCACAATTTTCATATCTGTCTTGATTATTTTAGCCGCTTCTAGGGCTGTTTGGTAGTTGTTTTTCGCGTCCGGGTGTGCTTTTTGTTCTTCTTCGCTAACAGGGTTATCAGGGGCAAAGAAAATCGCAGCACCTTCTCTAGCCGAAGCTACAACTTTTTTATCAATACCTCCAATGTCCCCTACATTCCCATCGCGGTCAATGGTTCCTGTACCGGCAACGATACGACCATTACGAAGGCCTGGGTCAGCTATTTGGGTATAGATGGCCAGACTAAACATGAGACCTGCACTTGGACCGCCGATACCAGCTGTTGAAAAGCGAATTGGGACATCACTGGTCACTTCCGTACGGTCAATCAAACCGATTCCAATTCCATTTTTGCCATTTTCCAAGGTGATAATCTTACCTTCTGCAGACTTGGTTTGCCCATCCTCTTCATAGGTCACTTTAACTGAATCCCCTAATTTTTGAGAATTGACGTAATCAATCAAGTCTTTGGAACTATCAAAGGTCTGATCATTGACTGCTGTGACCGTATCAGAGATGTTGAGAATCCCTTTAAAGGTCGAATTATCCGTCACAGTCAAAACATAAACCCCAAGGTACTTAAGTTCAATATCCTTACCAGCTGTTTTTAGCCCTTGATACTTGGCCATATTTTGCGATGTTTGCATGTAGAATTGATTGATCCGTATAAATTCAACATCAGAAGAGCCACCTGTAGTCTCTTGGGCACTACGAATATCTGTAAAAGGCGTCAACCAAGCATAAATCATATGGGCTAAAGTGGCATGCTGAACACCAACCGTAACGAATTGATAGGCACCTGCTTCCTTATCTTCTGTATCATTGACTTTGAGGACTTGGCGAATATCTTCCGAACCACCTGGAACCTCTATATAGTAGGGCAAGGGCACTACAAATGCCAAGAAAGTCACAATCAAGGCCGCAATGACATATAAGGGCCATCTAATCTTTTTTTTCATTTCTTATTTCCTCCAAAATACTCTCAGGAACATAGCAAGCAATATCCTGACCAAACTTCAAAAGTTCTCTGATACCGGATGAACTGAGATAGAGATGTTCAGGTCGGCTATGTAAATAAATGGTCTCTATATCAGGAGACAGCTGATGGTTGTAGTAATCAAAACTGGCTTCATATTGCAAATCCGTTGCATTTCTCAAGCCTCGCACTAGGAAAGTAGCCCCCAGTCTTTTTGCAACATCAACCACCAATTCATCATGAGAAGACACAACTTCAACATTTTCCAAATGCTTCAAAGCCGTTTCTAGCCCTCGTTTACGATTTTCGATAGGGAGAAATCCTTGTTTGTGGGGATTAAAAAAAATACCGACATAGAGCTTATCAAAGAGTTTGCTAGCCCGCTCAATCATATCCAGATGCCCATTTGTCATCGGATCAAATGAGCCTGTGAATAAGCCAATCTTATCTGACATAGACTGTCACCTTACTAATTCCATAAATTTTTTCCTTCCAGATACCCAGGCAGGCAATTTCTTCTGGAAGTTCAACGGCCTTATCCGTCTCACACACGACCATGACATCTTCAGAAAAAAGCTCCCTCTCAGCCATTTTTTCAATATCTGCTACGATTTGTTCCTTGGCATAAGGAGGGTCTAAGAAAATGAGGTCAAATTCCCCAGATAGCTGTTCCAATGCTCTTTCTGCATCCATCTTGAGGAGTTGAAATTTTCCAACTTCCTTGGTCATCTGGATATTTTCAGCCACGATGGTCTGAGCCTTACGGTCTCGCTCCACCAAAACAGCGCTGGACATGCCACGCGATACTGCTTCGATAGATAAACCACCACTACCTGCATAAAGGTCCAAGACTCGTCCACCTTCAAAGTAGGGACCAATCATGTTAAAAATGGCTCCCCTAACCTTATCCGAAGTAGGTCTTGTCGTCTTTCCTTCTAGTGTCTTGAGGGGACGTCCCCCATAGATTCCTGATACGATTTTCATACCGTTTATTATACCAAATTATGGGCGAAAAGAGAAAGAAAACCGAACCTTGCGGTTCGATTCTCTACAAAATATTTTCGTAAGTATCGCGGACTTCCTGAGGCCAAACACTTGTTTGCACTTCTCCGATGTGTTTCTTACGAAGAAGGAACATGGCCATACGAGATTGTCCAATTCCTCCACCGATTGTCAATGGGAATAGGCCATTCAACAAGGACTTGTGCCATTCCAATTCCAAGCGGTCCTCATCACCGGTGATTTCTACCTGACGGCGAAGGGTTTCTTCATCTACACGGATTCCCATAGAGGACAACTCAAAGGCTCCACCTAGAGATTCATTCCAGACAAGAATATCACCATTTAGACCCTTGTAGCCATTTTCAGACTCACTTGTCCAGTCATCATAGTCTGGTGCACGTCCATCGTGCGGTTTACCGTCTGGTAATTCACCACCGATACCAATCAAGAAAACAGCTCCAAATTCTTTACAGATAGCATTTTCACGTTCTTTCGGTGTCAAGTCTGGGTAGCGTTCTACCAACTCTTCTGTATGGATGAAAGTGATTTGTTTTGGCAAGATTGACTCGATGTCATAGCGGGCTTCAACAGCTAGCTCAGTAAGGCGAATAGCCTTGTAAATCTTCTCAACTGTTTCTTTTAGATAAGCGATGTTACGCTTACCATTTGGGATAACTTTCTCCCAGTCCCACTGGTCAACATAAACAGAGTGAGTCGCATCCAGCGAATCTTCGTCTGGACGAAGGGCCTTCATGTGGACGAAAAGACCTTCACCCTCACCGAAACCAAAACGAGCCAAGGTATGACGTTTCCATTTAGCAAGTGAGTGCACAACTTCATAAGTAGCATCAGGAATTTGGAGAACCTTGACTGATACGGCGTTCTCCACACCTGATAAGTTGTCCTGCATCCCGTCGCCGACCCTGCTCAAGATAGGACCTTGAACTTCGACAACTTCTAACTTATCTTTCAAATACTGGGTAAAAGTGTTTTTGACAAAGGAAATTTCTTCTTGTTGATGGATAAAACTTTTCTTCATAAACTACTCCTCAAAAAATTAATTAAAAGCATTATACACCTATTTCCAAGAAAAGAAAAGAGAAATTTTAAAAAAAATCAGTGTCACTCAAAACACTGATTTCATAGACCTTTTAGTCATTACGACCAAAGATACGTAGAATGCTTAGGAAGAGATTGATAAAATCAAGATAGATACTGAGAGCCATTGACACAACCCAACCTGTCGCTACACGGCCTTGTGATTGTTCATAAGCGAGACGAATTCTTTGGTTGTCCCAAGCAATCAGCCCAGAGAAGACCAAGACCATGGCTACGCTGATCATATAATCAAAGAAACCACTAGCCAAGAAAATATTGACTACCATGGCAATCAGCAGACCGATAAGAGCCGCCATCATAGCTCGACCAAGGCCACTCAAATCTTTCTTGGTGAACATGCCAACTGCCGCCATGACAAAGAAGAGAAGGGCGCTCGACACAAAGGCAGATAAAACTGTACCTGGAGTATAGAAGGCCACCACAAAACTAAGGGTAAAGCCGTTTAATACTGAGTAAAGTAAAAATACTGGAAGAGCCGCTGGACTATTCTTTGAAGCCATACTGCTGGCAACGAAAACCAAGGCCAACTCCGCAAAAGTAGCAATGGTCAACCAGAGACGCCCCTGCATCAAAAAGTAAACCAACTGAGATTGAAAGACCGTCAACATAAGGCCTGATACCAAAGCGGATAGCCCAATTCCCAGACCAACAAAGGCATAAACCTTAGCGTAAAATTGATTGAGACCTGCGCGGTCATGAATAATAGTGTGATTCATCTTTTCTCCTTTTCTATGAACATCTTTCCTTGATTATAACAAAGAAAGTTAAAATTAGCTTAAATGGAAAATTAAAATACCTGCTGCAACGGCAACATTGAGACTCTCGGCCTGCCCCTTCATACTAATGTGGACCAACTGGTCTGCACTTTCAGCCATGAGGGGACTAATTCCTTGACCCTCATTCCCCATAACTAGTACAAAATTTTCTATAGGAAGCAGTTCTCTGTAATCAACAGAATCTTTAGATAGAGTTGTTGCTAGCACTGGGATAGCAGCCTTTTTAGCTTCCTCAAGAAGCGCTTGACTAGACATTCGGTAAATAGGCAGGTGGAAGTGACTGCCTTGCATGGAACGTAGAGTCTTGAGACTGTAGATATCTGCCGACTTATCAGAAACAATCACTCCTGTATAGCCTGCTGCATCCGCAGTCCGAATGATAGTTCCCACATTACCAGGATCTTGCACATCTTCCAAAAACAAGAACTTACCCTGACTAAAATCAACTTGTCCTACTTCTTCTTTTTGAACCACCGCAACAATGCCCTGTGGAGTCTGAGAATCCGCTAAATCTAGCAGAATATCCTCTGACACCCAGACAGTTTGCGGAAAAGCAGCTAACTGATCTCGGTAACTTTCTAGGGCAAAGATTTTCTCAATCGTAACTCCAGCTTGGACAGCTTCTTCAAACAAGTGCCAGCCTTCAATCAAATAAGCAGACTTGCGGTATTTTTTTTGATGTAATTTTTTGGCATTTTTTACCACAGAATTGGCTTTTGAGGTTATAATAGTCATAGAAATATTATAACACAATCAAAGGGGTTTGGTATGCAAAAGGTTAGAATGATTGCCCAAGGTAGGGTACAGGGAGTCGGCTTTCGTTGGGGTGTTTACAGCTTGGCACTTGAAATTGGTGGTATCACAGGTCGAGTATGGAATAACGACGATGGCACAGTGGAAATATTAGCCCAAGCAGACTCATCTGCTATCATGGCAAAATTTATCCAAGAAATCCGCAAAGGACCCACACCTTTTTCAAAAGTCAGCTACTTAGATGTCCAACTGAGCAACTTTCCTCCCTACCCTGACTTTAAAATCGCAAATTAGGTCTCTAGAACTATTGTATATTTTGTAAAAAAACAGTAGAATAGAAAGGTATAATTTTTAAAGAAGGAATAAAAACAGTGAAATCTATTAAACGTTTTGCACTCTCGGCTATGGGAGTGGCTATGTTGCTAGTCTTGACTGGCTGTGTTAGCGTCGATAAAGCCACAGGAAAGCCAATAGGATTTATTTGGAATACGATCGGAGCGCCTATGGCTGAAGCTATCAAGTACTTCGCTACTGATAAAGGTCTAGGCTTCGGTGTCGCTATCATCATCGTAACCATTATCGTGCGCTTGATTATCTTACCACTTGGTATCTACCAATCATGGAAGGCAACGCTTCACTCTGAAAAGATGAACGCCCTCAAGCACGTCCTTGAGCCACACCAAACACGTCTCAAGGAAGCAACAACTCAAGAAGAAAAACTCGAAGCCCAACAAGCTCTCTTTGCTACTCAAAAAGAGCACGGCATCAGCATGTTTGGTGGTGTAGGATGTTTCCCTATCCTCCTTCAAATGCCTTTCTTCTCTGCAATTTACTTTGCTGCCCAACATACTGAAGGTGTTGCTCAAGCAAGTTACCTAGGCATTCCTCTAGGCTCTCCAAGTATGATTTTAGCTGCCTGCGCTGGTGTCCTTTACTATCTTCAATCACTCCTTTCACTTCACGGAGTAGAAGATGAAACGCAAAGAGATCAAATCAAGAAAATGGCTTACGTGAGCCCAGTCATGATTGCCGGCTTCTCCCTCATCTCACCAGCTAGTGTCACACTTTATTGGGTTGTCGGTGGTTTCATGATGATTCTCCAACAGTTTATCGTCAACTATATCGTTCGTCCAAAACTTCGCAAAAAAGTCCGTGAAGAACTAGCCAAGAACCCACCAAAAGCAAGTGCTTTCTCTAAACCAAGTGGACGAAAAGACGTTACTCCTGAACAACCAACTGCTATTACAAGCAAGAAAAAACACAAAAATCGCAACGCTGGAAAACAACGTTCGAGATAAGAAGAAAGTAGTTAAGAATTTTCTAGTGGAAATTTCTTAACTACTTTTTCTAATGTCTTTAATTTAGTTCCTGTAGATAACTTTGGTAAGTAGTATTTCTTAATTGTAATTCCTCATGTTTACCCTTATCTACAATTCTTCCATTCTCGTCAAAAACAAACACTATATCAGCTTCACGAATCGTTGATAATCGATGAGCAATTGTTAGTCGTGTCTTTCCTTCAGTCAATGAGTTCACAGCCTTCGTAATAATTCGCTCAGTTTCTACGTCCAAACTTGCAGTAATTTCATCAAATAAATAGATATCACTCGGAAGCATTAATGAACGTGCTATATTAAATCGCTGCTTCTGACCTTCAGATAAACCTTGACCAGAATCAGATATATGACTCTCTAAACCTTTAGGCAATTGATTAATCAAGCTAAGAAGATCTAATTCTTTTAGAACAAAATACATCCTCTCGTCCAATACCTTACTATTTTTTCCATAAGTCAAATTTTCTCTTAGAGTTCCATGAAATAAAGTATTATCTTGGGAAGTATAACTAATCAAATCACGAACATTCTCCGAAGACAAATCCCTTAATCTTTTTCCCCCAATCAATATCTCTCCTGCATCGTATTGATAAAATTTCATCAATAAAGAAAAAAGAGTTGTCTTACCTGAACCGCTTGGACCTATAATCGCAACATGTTGCCCAGATGAAATGTGAAAGCTTAAATTTTCTATTACACGTTTTTCTTGTTCTGAATAACTGAAAGAAACAGCATCAAAGGAAATAGAGAAGTCATTCACTTCTGTATAAGAGAAATTATTATCTTCTGAAGCTAAATTAAATAACTCTACTACACGTGTTCCTACCCCTTTTACTTCAGCAAAATCATCTAAAGACTGGATTAATTCTGAAGTCGGTTCCAGTAACTGCATGACATAAATAATGAAAGTAGTCAGTGTCACTATCGTCATTATTCCTTTCTGAACTTGCCATCCAGCTATTAAGATAATAATTAAAATGAAAAACATGATTACACTATTTAACAAGGCACTTTGAAAAGAGGAAATTGCTAATATTTTTCTAAAATTCTTGAAAAGTTCAGAAAAAACTTTAGACATAATCTTTATTTCTTGCCTCTCACCATTCATTGACTTTATTAATCTGAACTTAGAAAATTTATGACCCAAATCTCCTGCTAATCTCCCTAATAAATTTTGATGATCCAAAAAACACATTTCTAGTTTAGCATTTATAGGAAGCGTTACAAATAATAGGCACAATATTAGTACTAGACTAACTAGCGTTAAATAGAAATTAATTGAAACTAAAAAATAAGCAGTCCCCACAATAATGAATAGATTCATGATGACCTGTGGAAAAGTTACCGAAATTAATTTTAATACCACCGACATATCATTTGTTAATCGGTTTGATAAATCTCCTGCTTGATATCTTTCAACATCTGTTATTGATAAAGATAAAATTTTCCTATGAAGACTTTCCTGCATCTTTTTCATAGCCTGATTTCCACTCATTCCCAGTAAATAAGAAGATATCGCCTGTAAAGTATAAACAGATAAAAAGAATAATAGCATCCCTATTAGCATTAGCGGATTTGATAAAATAAATGTCAAAAATGACATATCCATCATTTTCCCTATAAACTGAGGAATCAATAATCCCATTCCTGCGCTAATAAAACTTAAGAACAAACCTATAAAGAACCTTGGTTTGTCTAAACAATGAAATAAATATTGATAAAACTGTTTTTGCTTTATCATTTTAAAATTCTACCTTTCTAAATTTCTTTAAGCTAAAATAAAATAGAATAAGTGAGTAGAATGTTGTTATTGAAATAATTCCAATATAGGCTAAGTGAAAATTCCCCTCCTCGGCTAATAAACGAAAACCATTTGGGAAAATCAAACCAATTTTACCAAATAGAGGTAAAATCCCTGTAAAAATGAGTATAATAATGCCACTTACAATACTTGCAATATTACTGAAAAACAGCGATATCATAGTTAGTAGAAATATATAAAAAACATGATGTAAAATCGTTCCAGAAATAGAGAATATGGCCAACCAACTATCCTGACCTAAAAATTCTCCTGAAGCGAAGGGAAGATGGATAACTCTTAAATAATAAACACCAAACATTAGCAAAGAAAAAATCAAAACAAATAAAGCAAATAAAGAGAGTATACTGAGTATTTTTGATAATAAAATCTTTTTCCTCTCTATATCCTTATATAAGAAAAGTCGGTGTAATTCTATATCACTTCTCACTACAGACAAAATTAGTAGAAATAAGGATAAGGTTGGTAGAGTTGAATTGAAAGAAAGATTAAAAATACCATCATACATTTCTAAAAAACTTAATTTTGCGCCAGTTTCTATTGAAGTTACATTCATAAAACTTGTTTCCATAAATGTAGAAGCTAAATATAGAATAGGAATTAGACTAAAAAGTAAAAATAGCTTACTTTCTTTTCTATTCCATGTTGTGCTTAATACAGCCAAAAAAATATCTTTCATTTCACTACCTTTCCATAAAAATATCCTTTAACTGATTTTCTTTCATACTAATCGAAGAAATCACCTGTTTTTCACCCAAAAATTGCAAGACTTTATTTAATTCTTCTCTACTAGATTGCGAAGAAAGGACTAAATACTGTTCTTCTAAATAAACAGTATCTGACAGATAAGATTCCAGGATTGAACTGTTTACATCATCTATCAACTCAATCAATACATCTCTTCCAGATGGTTTAGAAAATTCATCAGCTAAACAACCAGATTCTATGTATACATAACGATCACACAGAGATTCTAATTCGCTTAATTGATGACTCGATATCAACATCGATATCTTTCTCTGACTAGCCCATTCTTTCAAAATAAGAATCAATTTTTGAACACCTATTGGATCCAATCCTACAAAGGGTTCATCTAAAATTAAAAAATTAGGTTCTGCAACAAGAGCTATTGCTAAAGCTGTTCTTTGCTTCATTCCAAAAGAAAAATTCTTCGGTTTTCTTTTCCTTACTTCCCATAGCTCTACTAATCTCAATGTCGGTTCAATATTTTTGTAAAGTTCCTTTTTGTTATGCAATCTCAAATAAAATTTTAGATTATCTTCAACTGTCATTTCAGGATAAAATACCGGATCAATCATAATACCTACATCCTGAAGCAAACAATCTTTTGAACTCAGTTCAACTTCATTATAATAAATTTCACCTTCCGTCGGCTTCAGGGATTTGGCGATTAATTTCATGAGGGTGGATTTTCCTGCCCCATTCTTACCTATCAATCCCACAATTTCTCCCTTATTTATTTCCAAATTAACATTTTTCAATGAATAGAAATCATTTCCTGCAAATTTTTTAGATAAATTATGAATTGTTAACATTTTTCACTCCCTTTTTTATTTTTCTGACTCTTCATATAGTAAGTAACAATTGATATAGAAAGATATAAAATTACCACAAAAATAATCTGAGACATCTCCAGAGGAGATTCAGCTATCTGCACTGTCATTTCATCTGATACAACGATATTTCTTTCTACAAATACTTTCCAAATAGACATTTTTTCAGACAAAATAGCAAAAATCATATAAGCCACACTTGAAATGATAGGCAAACTGATACTTTTATAAATTAAATCCTTTTTATTTTTACTATTATATAATACGTAACCATGAATAATAATCGGGAATAAATACAAAATTAAAGCAAGTATCATAACTGATAAATTTGGTAAATAAAATAATAAAAATAGTGTAGATACTATATAATACAAGCAAAGTAACAATATTGAAATCATATTTTCTCCTTATTGAAATAATGCAGCTAATAAGTTTATAAACCAATGCGCTGCAATAGAATAATGCAATCCAAAACGCATAGTCACAAGTCCTAGTATAAAACCAATTGGACTCCGAATCAATAAATTATCTATAATGTCATAATTCAAATGTAGTAAAATTCCAAATAGTAAAGAGCATATTAGTAATGTCTGAGGTTTAGAAAAATTATTTCGTAAAATACGATATAAACAATAGCGAAACAGGAACTCTTCACAACTAGCAATAACCATTTGATACCAAAATTCTTCGCCTTCAATAAAAAATAGATTTATAAGAAATAGTAAGGCTGTTAAAAAAATAAATTTATACCACGAAAATTTAATCTCACAACTAGTATACAAATTATATTTTTGGGCTATATAATTTGGGAGTATGATAAAACAAGCTGGCATTAAAACAACTAAAAGATAGAAATAAACACTGACTAGTTGTTCTTTCTCTACAAAAACTAAGCCAGTCATAGAAATACTATATAAAACAATAGATAACATCAAAATTCCTAAAGCTACTATCGCAGTAGATAATTTTGTCGTTTTATCATTCATTCTCTAAAACTCCATTTTTTTAAATTTTTTATACGCTAAAATATAGAAAACGGTCATATAGACCATGCTCAACAAACACATAGCAGCTAAACTGGTAAAAGCACTTACGTTTGATAGCGATATATACGCATTGGGAAATAGATACCCCATCCATCCCATCTTAGAAGAAAGTATTGAAGCTAAAACAAAGAAAATTGAGATAACTATTGTTGCTGCTCTATTCGTTTTTAGCGAGGTATACGACATAATTAAAATAGATACTAAATTAGAAAAGAATATACTGAAAATGCTTAAAATTTCTCTACTTAACAAATCATCACCTGAGAATAGCATATTTGATTTATTTAAAAATAAAAAGAAAATTATCAATGATGTACAGAAAGTAACTAAAGTATATAGACAGTATAAAAGCGTTAAAGAAAATAATTTAGCTTGAAAAATTCTATTTTTCGGTAAATCTTTGTATAGAAACATTATTCCAGAATTAAATTCATCTCGAAAAGTAGAATAAATCATATAAGAAAAAATTAATGTTGGTAAAACAAGTTTAAATTGTGATTGAAATACAATGCTAACAAAAAAACTAAAACTTGCATTATCTCCTGCTACATAAAAAACTTCCATATCTGGACTATTTGTCAGTAGAGGAACTACTAATGGAAGTAGAGAAAAAGCAAATAAAAATTTTGTTTCTGATCTTAACCATATTGTCCTAAAAATTGTAAATAAATTTATGCTCATTTTATTATCTCCTTTAGTTATCAATCAGAAGAGACTTTATAATCTCCTCTGATTGATAACTAATCTAATTAGATTAGTTATTCTATTTATTAAATTGTCACACGACGATTGACCTTGTAGCTAATGCTAACAATACCGAAATTCCATGTATGACGTTTAAATAACTTTTTAAATGCTTTCATAACTTCCTCCTTTATCTTGATACAAATAGTTTAGCTTATTTCAGATATCTATGTTATGACTTTCTCTGAAATGTTAATTTTTTCTGCTGAAATGCTTAGAATAGAAAATTTGCTTTCAGTTAAGACTTAGATTGTCACACGACGATTGACTTTGTAGCTAATGCTAACAATGCCGAAATTCCATGTATGACGTTTAAACAATGTTTTAAATACTTTCATAATTTCCTCCTTTATCTTGATACAAATAGTTTAGCTTATTTCAGATGTCTATGTTAAATCTTGCTCTGAAATGTTCATTTTTTCTGCTGAAATGCTTAGAATAGAAAATTTGCTTTCAGTCAAAATCAGATTGTCACGCGACGATTGACCTTGTAGCTAATGCTAACAATACCGAAATTCCATGTATGACGTTTGAACAACTTTTTAAATACTTTCATAACTTCCTCCTTTATCTTGATACAAATAGTTTAGCTTATTTCAGATGTCTATGTTATAACTTTCTCTGAAATGTTAATTTTTTCTGCTGAAATGCTTAGAATAGAAAATCTGCTTTCAGTTAAGAATTGCTTTAAATTCCCTAATCGATTTGTTCACATTCTATTTTAATCTACCAGAATTTCAGCCACTAAGTCTATTCTATTCATCTATAGATATTTATATAAACTTAAAAGCCCGATGTTTCCATCAGGCTTCTTTTTTATCCATGTACACGTTTCATATAATCTTGATAACTTTCGGTATCCATGAGTTTTTTAGCGTTCTTGACGCGATCTGGTGTCGGTGGTTTGACTCCTTCAAGTGAATATGGGATTCCCAATTCACGCCACTTGAACTCACCCATGGTGTGATAAGGTAGAATTTCAAACTTATCAACATTTTTGAGGGTCTTGACGAACTTACCAAGTTCAATCAAGTCATCATCTCTATCTGTCAATCCTGGAACTAGCACGTGGCGAATCCAGACAGGTTTTCCAATATCTGATAGATACTGGGCACAGGCCAAGATATTTTTATTGGTTTGGCTAGTAACAATCTTGTGCTGTTCTTCGTTGATTTCCTTGATATCTAAGAGAACCAAGTCAGTGACAGCCATGAGTTTGTCAAACTTCTCAAGGTAACGTGGTTTATTACGGAAAGGAAGGGCACAGGTATCCAAGGTACAGTGGATTCCGTGTTCTTTGGCCTTGGTAAAAAGGGCAATCAAGAAATCAATCTGCAAGAGGGCTTCCCCTCCACTGACTGTAATACCACCCTTATTCCCCCAGAAACCGCGGTAGCGCAAGGCCTCTGTCAAGACATCATCTACCGTCCGTTCACGTGACTTATTGGACTCCATAGCCCAAGTGTCCGGGTTGTGGCAATACTGGCAACGCATGTGACAGCCCTGCAAAAAGACAATAAAGCGAATACCAGGCCCATCTACTGACCCAAAGCTTTCTGTCGAATGCACCATTCCTGTCACTTGTCCATAATCAATTGTTTCTTCAGACATATCGTTACCTTCCTTGAAAACGTTTTATAGTTTTATTATATCACGACTTGAAGGAAAAACAAGATTTTTGCCTATTTTTTAGAAAGCAATCTGTTTTTCAATTTCATTTTCAATTACTTATCATTTTATTCTTCAAAATCAAAGCCATACAAGGTTGCAAAGTAGTCCTCAGGGCGCTCTGCACGGCGGATTTGACGGGCTTTACCTTCTTCGGTATAGAGAATTTCCGCAGAACGAAGTTTGGCGTTGTACTGGTAGCCCATTGAAAAACCGTGGGCACCTGTATCATGAATTACCAGCAAATCACCGATTTCTGTATGAGGCAGTTCGCGATTCACTGCAAATTTATCATTGTTTTCACAGAGTGAACCAACCACATCTACCACTTCAGCTGGTCCATCTGGATGGGTCACGTTAGTAATATGATGGTAGGCTCCGTACATAGCTGGACGCATGAGGTTGACTGCTGATGCATCCACACCTAGATAGGTACGGTAAGTTTTCTTCTTATGAGTGACTCTTGTAACCAAAGCGCCGTGAGGGGCTAGCATAAAACGACCCAATTCGGTGAAAATCTTAACCTGACCAAGACCTGCTGGCGTAAGAACCTCTTCATACACCTTACGAACTCCCTCACCAATCAAGGTGATATCATTTGGCTCCTGCTCAGGACGATAATTGACACCAATACCGCCGGATAGATTGATAAAATCTAGCGAAATGCCCAACTTTTCCTTGATTTCAACAGCCAATTCAAAGAGCTGACGCGCCAACTCTGGATAATAGAGATGGGTGACGGTATTGGACGCTAGAAAGGAGTGAATCCCAAAAGTCTTAGCTCCTTTTTGCTTCAAGATAGCAAAAGCTTCAAAGAGCTGGTCCTTGGTCATGCCAAACTTGGCTTCTCCAGGATTGTCCATGATGTCTGTCCCCAGTTCAAAAACGCCTCCAGGATTGTAACGACATGAGATGATTTCTGGAATGCCTGCTGCTCGCTCCAGATGTTCAATATCTTCAAAGGCATCCAAGTTAATGGTCGCACCCAATTCACGCGCATAGGCATATTCCTTGTCTGGCGTGTTGTTGGAAGAGAACATAATCTCAGAACCAGGGAAATTCAGTTTATGACTCATCAAAAGCTCCACATAACTAGAGCAGTCCACGCCACAACCTTCCTCTTGGAGAATTTTTAAAATAGCTGGTGTTGGAGTAGCCTTAACTGCAAAATATTCCTTAAAGCCCTTATTCCACGAAAAGGCTTGGTTGACGGCCCTTGCCTTCTCACGAATCCCCTTCTCATCATACAAGTGAAAGGGAGTTGGGAACTCGGCAACAATCTTTTCTAAGTCTTCTTTATTGATAAATGGTGTTTTCATAAGCTTCCTTTTATTCTATTTGCAAAGAAAGGCTGGGACAATCGTTCCAACCTTTAGTTCTATCTCTTATTTGTCTTCGTCAAAGATATTGCCAACCTCGACATCGATGGCTTGGTTCTTGACATCAATATTGGTGACCTTCAAGAGTGACTTGTAATCAAACTGCTTTTCACGTTCTTCTTGGGCATTATCCGCAAAGACTGCAACACCTGCCAGTTCTGAATCAAACTCACGCAAGAGACTGATCATCCCGTTGACCGTTCCTCCACCTTTTAAGAAGTCATCCACAATCAGGACACGACTGCCTGCCTTGAGACTGCGTTTTGAAAGGAACATTTTCTCAATGCGGTCACCACTTGAACCGGATACATAGTTGACGCTAACCGTTGAACCTTCGGTAATTTTCAGGTCACGGCGCACAATGACAAAGGGAACATTGAGGACATTGGCAACTGCATTTGCAAGCGGAACACCCTTAGTCGCTACTGTCATAACCGCGTCAATTTTTTGGTCCATAAAGCTCTTGGCAATAATGCGACCAATATTTTTCAAGATGGCTGGTGTGCTAAGCAAATCAGACAGGTAGATGTAGCCACCTGGCAAGATACGGTCACTTTCTGACAACTTGGCACGTAAGTCTTCAACCATTTCCTTAGCATCCTGACTCGAAATAGACGGTGTAAAGATAACACCTCCGCCAGCCCCAGTTACAGTCTGGATGTGACCAATTTCGATTTCCTCAAAGGCTCGTTTGATAATCACGATATCTTCTGAGATGGATGATTTAGCAGATTCATACTTTTCAGCAAAAGTATTGAGACTAGTTAGTTTATAAGGATGATTAATCAAATAGTTGGAAATGACAACCATCCGATCACTTCTTCTTAATTTCATTTCTATTTCCTACTTCATTTAATTTTGATATTTTATCTATTATACCATATTCACATAAAAAAACGAACATTCTTATCCTAAAAAATGCTCATTTTTCTTAAATTATTAATCTAAATCTGGTTTATAGAAGGAACGATTGTCCATAGCGAAGATTTTATTGGTCATCTCTCCTTTATCCACCAAAGCCAGAGCTGTTGACATCATCATCATGCTGGCATCCAGATTGTCAATCATATGAATAATCTCTGCTTCCATAATTCGTGGACGGACTGGACTTCCATACTCAAGCAAGCCGTGGTGACTAAGGATGACGTGACGAAGCAGAACGACTTCTTCCTTGGTATCATCGATGCCGAGCTCCATAACCGTCTTGGTAATTTCGCTATCAATCAGAGCGATATGTCCAAGAAGATTACCTCGCACTGTGTACTCTGTCTGGTCTGGCCCCGTCAACTCAATGACTTTAGCTAAGTCATGTAGCATAATCCCTGCATAGAGCAGACTCTTATTGAGCTGAGGATAGATTTCGCTAATGGCATCTGCCAAACGCACCATGGTCGCCGTATGATAGGCCAAACCCGTTTCAAAGGCATGGTGGTTGGTCTTGGCAGCTGGATAAGAATAGAATTCCTTATCGTACTTGGTGTAGAGATTTCGGACAATCCGTTGCCAAACAGGATTTTCAATTTTGAAAATCATTTGCGACATGTAGTCACGAATTTCCTTGACATCAACTGGCGACTTGACCTTGAAATCAGCTGGATCATTTGGTTCGCCAGGTTGAGGCAAGCGTAGGGTAATTTGATTGACCTGTGGAGTGTTGTTATAAACTTCTCGGCGCCCTTTCATGTGGACAACCTTACCTGCGGTAAAGGCCTCAACGTTATGAGGTTGGGCATCCCAGAGCTTCCCATCAATCTCGCCACTATCATCTTGGAAGGTAAAGGCTAGGTAGTTTTTCCCAGCTCGAGTTTGCCTCAGGTCAGCTGATTTGATTAGGTAAAATCCTTCAAACAGCTCATCTTTTTTCATGTGACTAATCTTCATATTCTTCCTCATTTTCTTGGAAATAGAGTAGATCAAGCGCAGGCTCACCTTCTGACAACTCAATGTGACGGAGCGTCCGCTCGATAGCTGTGGTGCGACGGTTTAATAATTCATCAATATTGCCAGAGGCATGTTGAAGATGTTTTTGTGCCTTGACCAGAATACCACCAAACTTGCTAAACTCAGTCTTGACGCTAGCAAGAGTCTTGCTGATATGGTCGGCACTCTTTTGGATATTGAGAGTCTTGAAGCCAACTGATAAGGAGTTGAGCAGAGCTGACAGGGTACTTGGACCTGCGACAATAATCTGCTCCTCCCGTCTCAAATCATCAAAGAAGACAGGATTGCGGACGATTTCTGAGTAGAGACCTTCTGTCGGAACAAACAAAACTCCAAAATTGGTCGTCCGAGGTGGTGCTATGTACTTGTTCCTAATATCCCTAGCAAAACGCTTGACACTTGCTAAGAGTGACTTACGACAGCGTTCGATTTCATCCTTGTCACCTGCTTCATAGGCTTCTTCTAAGCGGTAATAATCAGCCAAAGGAAATTTGGAGTCAATCGGCAGGTAGACATATTCCTGGTCGCCTTGTCCGGGTAACTTGATGGCATACTCCACGCGTTCACTAGAGTTTTCAACCGTTGCATATTCTCGTTCGTACTGGGCAGGTGTCATAATATCTTCGATGATTTGCCCCAGTTGCAATTCTCCCAGAATCCCTCGCGTTTTGGTTCCTGAGAGAACCTTGTTGAGAGCTCCGACATCGCGGGCAACAGTCTGCATTTCTCCAAGGCCACGATTGACCGACTCCAGTTGTTTGGAAACTGTCTCAAAGGAGGCCTGCAGGCGCGTCTGCAAGGTCTTTTCCAACTTTTCCTCGACTGTCTGGCGCATTTGTTCCAAACGTTGCTCATTTGATTCCTGCAGGGTTTGGAGACGTTGGTCGGTCTTATCCCTGGTTTGGAGGAGATTCTCAGTCATTTCTTGACGTACCTGAGTTAAGCCTTGGTGCAACTCGATTCGCACTTCTTGCAAACGGTCACTGACAGCCACTTCCAAATCTTTTTGATCTAGCTGGCTGGCTTGCCTGGCTTGTTCAAAGCGGTAGTCCAACTGGTCTGACAAGTGATCTGCCTGATCCTCCAAGCTCTTGCTGAGATGTTTTTCCTGCTTATCCTGCCTTTGCCAAATCAGAAAGAGTCCAGCTAGGTTGGCAATCAATAATAGAACAAGTAAACTTTCCATCCTACCTCCTGTCCTTGCTATGTAGCACGACCACATAGCCATCTGGGCAAGTCACCGACACTTCCCTATCTATATATTCGTTAGAAGCGTACACTTTTTTAAAGAAAAAATTTTCCTCTGTCAACTCATACTTGGCTCCGAGAATGGTCAGCTGGCTATCCCGAACTGGCATAAAGGCTAGATAGTCGTAGTCTGAACGGGGTTCAAGCTGACTGGTCCCTTCTGGACAATAGGCAATCAAATTTTGCCCATCCTCAATTTCTATTTGATGCATATAGGGTGCTAATTTGGGATTGCTAGGCAAAAAGACATTGGCCAGCATATGATCAATACGTCCACCCAAAGCACCGAAAATAGTGACCTGAGCCTGAGGATTTTTCTCAAAGATAGTCAAGAGAGCCAATTCCAGATCTGTATCATCCTTTTCTGGTCGGGCTTGGACAAAATGCTGGGCACTTTTTTGAATCACCTGTCGCTCTTCTGCAGTGACAGAATCAAAATCTCCAACCGCTAGAGCAAGAGGTAGGTTTTCCTCCAAGACCCAGAGCGAGCCTCGATCCACACCGACAAAACTATCAAAGTCCGTCCGATAATGACCACGGTCTCCGCCTGCAAAAACGGCAACTTTAGTCCAGTTGTTTTCTGAGAGTTTGTACTCGCTCATTGACATCTCCCTTAAAGACATAGGAACCTGCTACAAAAACGGTTGCACCAGCTTCTTTGGCTTGGGCAATAGTTTGGTCATCAATCCCGCCATCTACTTCGATTTCAAAGTTCAAACCTTTTTCATCACGAAGGGCAACCAACTCACGGACCTTATCCATGGTTTCAGGTAGAAAGGCTTGTCCACCAAAGCCTGGGTTAACCGTCATGACTAAGACTTGGTCAACTAGGTGAAGAACGTGCTTGACGGCTTCAACTGGTGTGCCAGGATTGATAACGACTGAAGGCTTAACACCGAGTGAACGAATTTTTTGGAGGGCACCATGAATATGAGTCGTTGCTTCCACATGGATGCTGATGATATCCGCACCTGCACGCGCAAAGTCTTCTAAATGATGCTCAGGGTTTGACACCATCAAGTGGCAATCGAAAACCATCTTACTATGAGGACGAAGACTCTCGACCACACCCGCACCAAAACTGATTTGCGGTACAAAATGACCATCCATGATATCGATATGGGCATATTCTGCACCAGTTGCTTCTAGACGTTTGATTTCACGTTCAAAGTTGGCATAATCTGCTGCCAGAATTGACGGAGCAATCTTGTATTGAGACATAGGTTTCTCCTTATTTTGGAATTTTTTTGCTGACTTTTTTATAAGTTTCTCTGCGATTTTCAATCTCACTGAGGAATTGCAGGTAATTATCAAAACGGAAGGTGGTAATGATACCCTCTTCAACAGCCGGCTTAACTGCGCAAGACGGCTCATGGGTATGGGTACAAGTTCGGAACTTACAATCTCGGCTAACAGTAGCAATCTCTGGGAAAGCCTGATTGAGGTCTTCAGCCGTTGTTACTTCATAATCCAGTGATGAAAAGCCTGGTGTATCTGCGATTTTACCCCCATTAAGATTGTAAAAACTAACTGCTCGAGTAGTGTGGCGCCCGCGACCCAGACTGTCTGAAATTTCTCCTGTTTCAAGATTGAGATCTGGTGCGATTTTATTGAGAAGAGTTGATTTCCCAACACCTGTCTGCCCCATAAAGACTGTAACCTTGCCTGTTAACAAAGGAAGGAGTTCCTCTTTACTGGTCACAAAGTCATAGCCAATGTCACCATAGGTCTGCTGGTAAAAATCCAATTCTGACCGATCTTCCAACAAATCCATTTTAGAAATATAAATGATAGGATGGATGCCCTTATGCTCCAAAAGAACCAAGAAACGATCCAGCAAATTGCTGTTAAAATCAGGTTCCTTGACGGACATGATTACTACAGCTTGATCAATATTAACAATAGGCGGACGGACTAGACTGTTTTTCCGTTCATGAATTTTGAGGATATAGCCTTCTGAATTTTCCTCCGCAGAGAAATCTACCCAATCCCCAACGTAGGGGGTATGACCTTTTTTACGGAAATTCCCACGCGCTCGTGTCTGATAAACCTGTCCCTCACTCTCTACATAGTAGAACCCAGCCAAGGCTTTAATGATTTGTCCCTGCATCTTAGAGTCCTTGCCCTTTAAGCGCATCTGCTAGGCTGGCAAACTCTTCCAAACTGAGAGCTTCCCCACGTACACTTGGTGACAAGCCTGCTTGGTCCAAGGCCTTAGTCAGCTTGTCCTTGACTTCCTCGGTCTTGCCAAAGTAACCTGTCAAATTGTTCCACAAGGTCTTGCGGCGATGAGTGAAACTAGCCTTGGAAATCTTAAAGAAGAAGCTCTCGTCTTCCACTGCTACAGCTGGCTCTGGACGACGCACCATTTTCAAGATGGCCGAGTCCACGTTTGGCGCTGGCACAAAGACCGTACGAGGTACGATGAAGGCAACCTTGGCCGTCATGTAGTACTGAACCGCAATCGACAAGCTACCATAAGCCTTGGTATTCGGTTGAGCGGAAATGCGGTCAGCTACCTCTTTTTGCATCATGACCACAAACTCACTAAAAGGAATTCCGCTCTCGATCAAGTGCATGAGAATAGGCGTCGTGATGTAGTAAGGCAAATTAGCCACTACCTTGATTGGCAGGTCAGGATTTTTAAAATTCTGGATATGCTGCGCCAAATCGACCTTGAGAATGTCCTCGTTGACTACGGTCACATTGCCAAAATCACGTAGGGTATCTGCCAAAATCGGTACCAAACGGTGGTCGATCTCAAAGGCCATAACTTCTGCTGCACGCTCAGCCAAAAATTCTGTCAAGGCACCAATCCCTGGCCCGATTTCAATGACATTGACCTGGTCATCAATCTCAGCCGTATCCACGATTTTTTGTAGGATATTGGTATCCGTCAAGAAATTTTGCCCAAAGGACTTTTTAAAGGTAAAACCGTGACGCTCCAGCACTGCCTTGGTCACGCTATAATCTGCAATTCTCATCTATTCTCTTTTCTATTATCTGTTACTACTATTGTAACACATTCCCCTTGTATTTTGGGGTCTGCTTAGCTGTTCTCATAAGATTTCATAGCTTCTTCCACTTCTGCCAAGGTAACCCCAAACAACTCTAGGCGTTTGAGGAGTTGCTTGCCGTTGGAATAGCCGATTCGGAGAGCCTCTCCTAGATATTCTCTGCGCTTACGGCTATCTGCCCCTGCTAGAAAACCAAGGCGAATCAAGTCGCTGCGACTGATGTCAAACTGACTCTCATGTTCAAATTGTTCTGTCACCTGAACTAGAGCTATTTTCAGGTCTTCATAGCTGGCATGTTCGATTCCCAGAGAACGCCCCTTGGTTTTGGACTTAGGAACAGCCTCATCTCGTTTGAGGAAGGCATGCTGAACTGTTGGAATGGCCGTCATAATCATGCGACGAATTCGCTCCCCATTAAAATCTGGGTCTGTAAAGACAATGACTCCATGACGTTGGTGCAGGCGCTGAATCCGCTCTAGATCCTGGTCATTGATGGCAGAACCTCGTGTCTCATAGGTTTCTACATCGAAATAACGTTTGAGATTGGCCGTATCATCGCGCCCTTCGACCACGATAACTTGGGAAATTTTCTCTTTCATTACTTGCTGTCCAATCCAAAAATTCGTTCTGCATTTGCAGTCGTTGCTGCCGCTAGCTCTTCTGTCGTCATACCACGCAAGGCAGCAATAAAGTCCACCACATAGCGAGTGTAGGCTGTTTTGTTTTCGCGACCACGCTTGGGTACAGGGGCCAAATAAGGCGCATCCGTTTCCACCAACATCTTGTCCACAGGTAACTCTTTAGCTGCTTCTTGAATGTCAGTTGCCTTCTTAAAAGTCACCACTCCTGAGAAGGAAATAGTCATGCCAAGCTCCACAAACTTCTCTGCCCACTCAAGCGTCCCTGAAAATGAATGCATGATGCCACCTCGAGGGCCAACTCCCTCGCTCTTGATAATCTCATAGGTATCTTCCAGCGCATCACGGGTGTGGACAACAAAAGGCAAATCCAAGTCCTTAGATAACTGAATCTGACGACGAAAAACCTGCTCCTGCACCTCTTTGGGCGCTGTCATCCAATGGTAGTCCAATCCAATCTCACCCAAGGCAACTATCTTTGGATGCTTGAGCTTGTCAAGCAAGTAGGCTTCAATCTCCTCTGTGTAAGTCCCTGCTTCTGTCGGATGCCAACCGATAGTCGCATAGAGCTGGTCATACTCATCTACCAACTCCAAAGCACGCTCAATCGTCGGTTCATCAAAACCAACAATATTCATCTGTGTCACACCCATCTCAGCAGCCAAGGCAATTTCTTCTGCCTCACGACCTGCAAATTCTTCTACATTCAAGTGTGTATGTGTATCAAAAATCATCTCTTCTAACCTCGTTTTCTATCTACTATTATAGCAAAAAAACTGACCTCTCTCCTCATCTGTAAAAAATATTCTAAAACCCATCATCATCTCTTGACGCTCCTTTTCCAAAGCAGTATAATAACACTTATTGAAATTTTCAGTAAAGGAAAATACCATGTTTACAAAATTAAAACAGACCTTTATAGGCCGTTCTCTTAAATCCTTAACAGAAGGCGAGGGAGGTCTGCTGGGAAAAATGCAGACCTTAGCCATGTCATCAAGCGACGCTCTATCTTACATTGCCTATGGACCTGAGCAAGTAGTCCTCATCCCCAGTTCCTCCCTAATAAACCTTGGCAAAATATCCTACACAATCAGATGAGTCTCAAACTCAAATATGCCCTTCGTTGCCACCAGGACGTCGTTTTCGCTAGCTACTCCTATCACTTAAAAGAATAAAGAAAAGGCCCTACCAGAATCAAAAGCGTCTGGTAAGGCCTTTTTCTGAATCCAGCCACTATGCTTATACTCAATGAAAATCAAAGAGCAAACTAGGAAGCTAGCCGCAGGCTACTCAAAGCACTGCTTTGAGGTCGTAGATGAAACTGACGAAGTCAGTAACATACCTACGGTAAGGCAACGCTGACGTGGTTTGAATTTGATTTTCGAAGAGTATTAACTAAAAAGCATGACTAGCAATGTTATTGAATGTGGCTAGCTAAATCTTCCTGAGCTTTTTTATTTGACTCAGCTTTTTCTTTTAGCCATTTATCATAGAGTTCCTGGTACTGTTTAGCAGTTACTGCCTCTTTTTGCAGTTCAACATATTTGTAGTTATCAGCATCTCCCTTATGACCAACGAACGAGAAGGCTCCTGTGAACGGTACAGTCTTACGGAAGATTGGGTTGGCTCCGCCACTTTGAACTGGTAGGAAGAGGGCGCTGTCAGTCAACCAAGCTTGGACTTCAGCAAATTTTTCATAACGAGCCTGAGTATTTTCAACTTCGCTATCTGCTTCATCTAGTAACTTCTTGTAAGCAGAAAGTCCAATTTTTTCTTTTACTTCATTATCTTTTCCAGCAGTTAACCCAATATTATTAAGCTGTGAACCTGACTCTGGATCTAAGAGATCAAGATAAGTTTTCGGATCTGAGTAATCTCCGCTCCAACCTGAAATATCAATGTCATAGTCCTTTTGTTCAGCTGTATCTGCAAAGAATGTAGCTTGATCCTTCTCGTCTGGAGAAAGTTGAATCACGTCAATCACAACGTTGTCCGCCCCAAGGGTTTCTTCCACTGTCTGCTTAAAGGAACTTGCTTGTTGCACATCTAACTTGGCCGTCTGGTCAACCGGCATATCCAAATGAATTGGGAAGGTCACGCCTTCTGCTTGCAAGATTTCTTTAGCTTTAGCAAATGCTGCCTTGGCTTTTTCAGCATTCAAAAAGGCAGGTTGCGCATCATTCAAATTGATATTCGACCACTCTGTACCATAGTTAATAATCTTTTCATTGACAACATCTCCAAAGTTTTTACCACCGATTTGGACAAAATCACTTGGGATAAGCGTGTTACGCAAGATACGGTCTGCTCCATCTTCACCATTTGTCTGCGCTGCATAAGCATGACGGTCAAAGGCAAAGTTGACAGCCTGACGGAAATCCTTATTTTGCATGGCCGCAAGTGAATCTGTCTTTTCCTTATCAGACTGTTTCATGGTCTGCTTGTAGCTTTGACGATTAACGTTAAAAAGATAATAGAAAGTAATTGAGTTTTGTGGTGTGTAGGTGATTTTGTCCTCATTCCCTTTTTTCAACTGATTAAACACTGAACTTGTCGGGAAGATACGACCGTCCGAGTAGTTCCCTTCCAAAAATCCTCTCGCCAAACTATCTTGGTCAGAACCGTCAAAGAAAGAGAGCTTCACTTTCTCAATTTTCACATTATCCTTATCCCAGTAATTAGGGTTTTTATCAAATTCAATCAAAGATTTTGATGAGAAAGATTTAAACAAGTAAGGACCATTTGACAAGATACTGGATGGTGTCACACTTCCAAAGTCATCTCCCTTAGATTTCAAAAAAGCTTCATTTACAGGACTCAAAATGCCCCCAGTAGTCTTAGAATTCCAGTAAGATTCCGGCTTATTCAAAGTATATTGAAGAGTATAGTCATCCACTGCCTTAACACCAACAGTCTCAAAGTCAGATGTTTCCCCCTCAACGTAGTCTGCGAGGCCCTTGATAGAGTCTTGGACCAAGTACAAGTTTTCAGCCTTTTTATCAGCTGCATACTTGAGACCTGTCACAAAGTCATGAGCCGTTACATCCGCATACTCTTCGCCCTCTGAAGTGTACCATTTCGCCCCCTGACGGATCTTATAAGTGTAGGTCAAACCATCTTTTGACACCGTCCATGACTCAGCCATAGATGGAATGAGATTACCGTACTTATCATTTTCTAACAAGCCATCAATCAGGTTAGTCGTGATACTAGAAGTAGAACCACGCGTTGACGTAATGTAGTCCAAGGTATCAGGATTACTAGTAAATACATAAGAGTAGGTTTTCTCAGCATTACTTGATTGGGAAGACCCACATGCCGCTAGAGCTAGACCTGCTGTCAAAGCCATAGCTCCAAAAAGCATAACTTTTGATTTCTTCATGATTATTCTCCATTTTTTACAGTATGTGAAATATTATACACCATTTGAGCAAAAATATAAAGTCTTTTGAACTTTTTTACAAAAATAAAAATCAGTAGACTCGAGTTCCTACTGATTTTTGTTATGGTTCGTTTGGATTATGCAGCCAAAACTTTGCGTCCTTTACGACGACGAGCTGCCAATACGCGACGACCGTTTTTAGTTGACATACGGTTACGGAATCCGTGTTTGCGCGCACGACGAAGTTTACTTGGTTGATAAGTACGTTTCACGATGAATACCTCCTCATAGATTTTGTATTCGTTTAGCCGGCTATAAAGTGATCAGTTACTAAACATACTTTACTATTCTATCTGATTCTTTCACTTTTGTCAATAGCTCAAGGCAAATGTTTACTGCTTTTTGTGATTCGAATGTGATTTGAAAGTTCTATAATGAAGTTAGCCACCCAGCTCTCCTAAAAATTAGATGGTTCAACTAGCTGATAGCTAGTCCTCGATTTCATTTGATAAGAGGCTTGAATCTGTTAGGCTGGCGAGCCAAGGCTAAGACTAGTCTTGGTTTAGCTAACAAAACAGCTTCAAGGGGGCCTCGTGTCAAATGAAATGAAAATAATTGCCCTCAATATCTCCATTTTTGGGGGACATAATCACTTTCGATTGACAGTACATTTTTCAAAGAGTTTACATTACGCCTTTAACCCAGTTGTATCAAGGATTTATCTACTGTCTAAGGAAAAGTACAAAATTTTTAGTTTGAATTCCACTCTTTTTGTCTCTCGAAAACCTCGCTTTCGCGAGGCTCTTCTATTTATAAGATAAGGCACGTCTAAAGGTTTTCCAAATCCCTAAATCATCCGTTTGAAGGACTAGGCTGGCATACATGCGTCCGATAAATCCTGTTGCTACCACCGCAAAAATCACTGTAATAGCAAGTGAAATCCATGCTTCTACTCCCCCTGCATAGCCATTAATGGTTCTAAATGGCATAAAGAAGGTCGAAATAAAGGGAATATAAGAACCAATCTTCAAGATGAGATTGTCACCAGCTGCACCTAGAGCTGTCACTCCAAAAAAACCACCCATAATCAAAATCATCAAAGGCGACAAGGCTTTTCCTGCGTCCTCAGGACGAGAAACCATAGAACCTAGAAAGGCCGCCAAGACGACGTACATAAAGAGACTAACCAAAATAAAGAGCAAGGTATTCAGTGAGAAAGCATCTCCCAAGTGATCTAAAATACCAGACTGAGCCAAGAATGGCAAATCTTTAAAGAACAGAATGGCTGCCAGACCACCTACAACATAAATGCCAATATGGGTCAAAATCACAAGAAGCAGAGCCAGCATGCGAGCGTAGAAATAATGACTAGCTCGGATACTAGAGAAGACCACCTCCATAATTTTGGTTCCTTTCTCGCTAGCCACTTCCTGAGCAGTGACACTAGCATAGGTAATCAAAATCATATAAAGGAAGAGACCAAGCCCTGCGGCCGCAAAGGTTTGAATCATTTTTTTATTTTCCTTGGCTTCATCAATCTTTTCTGTGAATTGAACTGTCTGCGCTAAGCGTTTTTCCTGCTCTTGAGACAAGGAGGCCGTTGAACGATTAAGCTGATTTTGTAGTTCATTGAGTGTACCTGTAACCTCAAATTTAATTCCATTTTCAAGCGATGTTTCGCCATGATAAACTGCCTTTAGAACACTATCTTCTTGATCAATAGTCAGATAGCCTTTTAATTTTTCATCTTTAATCGCTTCTTTGGCACTTGCTTCGTCTTTATAGTCAAAGTTAACACCATTTACATTCTTCAGTCCTTCTGCTACAGACGGCACTGTTGTCACTACTGCCACTTTATCATTTTTAGCCATTGAAGAGCCTTGGAGATAGCCAATTCCTCCAGAGAGACCGATAAACAAGAATGGTGAAATCACCATAAAGAAGAAACTCCACGATTTGACATGTCGAAGATAGGTTTCCTTCATTACAACCCACATATTTCTCATACTTCCACCCCTGATTCTAGTTTAAAGATTTCATCGATTGTTGGCGCTTGCTGGTCAAAGGTTGCGATATATTGCCCCTGAGTCAAGATTGGGAAGAGTTCCCTTCCAGCGCTCTCATCCTCCAAAATCAATTTCCAACTGCCTTGCTTGGTCAAGCTCACCTGTTTGACATGAGGAAGTTTTTCCAATTCTTCCTTACTTCGTTCACTTGAAACAAAGAGACGCGTTTTCCCGTATTGATTGCGAACATCCTGAACTGGTCCATGCAAGACCACACGGCCATCTCGAATCATCAGAATATCGTCACAAAGTTCCTCGACGTTGGTCATGACATGATCAGAAAAGATAATGGTTGCTCCACGCTCTTTTTCCTGAAAAATGACTTGTTTGAGCAATTCTGTATTGACTGGGTCCAATCCACTGAAAGGCTCATCCAAGATAATCAAGTCTGGCTCATGAATCAGAGTAATAATGAGCTGAATCTTCTGCTGATTTCCTTTTGACAGACTCTTAATTTTATCTGTCAGCTTCCCTTTCACTTCCAACCTCTTCATCCATTGAGGGAGTTTTTCCTTGACCTCCTTGGCATCCATGCCTTTTAGAGTCGCCAAGTAACGAACTTGTTCAAGGACTGTCAATTTAGGCATAAGACTGCGTTCTTCAGGCAGATAGCCAATCCGAGCGTAGGTCTCCTGACGAATATCCTGACCATCCAGACTGATTTCTCCTTGATATTCTAAAAACTTCAAAATACTGTGGAAAATTGTTGTCTTCCCAGCACCGTTTTTCCCGACTAGTCCCAAAATACGACCTGGTCGCGCTTGAAAGTCAATATCAAACAAAACTTGCTTGGATCCAAAACTTTTCTCTAGACTTCTTACTTCTAGCATCTTTCACCTCCGAAATGTCTTTCACTCATTATACTCCTTTTTGATAACCTTTACAATGACTTCTGTCCATTTTTATAAGACTAATGCTATGTAAAATATGGCCTGGAGCGTTTTTAGTGATAAATCCATTATACAGTAGCAAATTTAATTTATCACCTCCGCTCCTCAACTGTCGATTTTTGATCCTGAATTGTTATTTGAAAAGAAAAAATCCACCCCGGAGGATGGATTGATGAGTTAACGCACTTCTGCATTGACTTTTTCTTCGAGAGAAGCTTGGATTTTTTCCATATAACGTGCGACTTCTTCGTCCGTTAAGCTATCTTCCGGATTTTGGAAGGTCAAGCTATAAGCCATTGACTTCATACCAAGTCCCAATTTCTCACCTGAGAAGACGTCAAAGAGTTTAATATCTGTCAAACGTTTTACGCCTGCAGCTTGGATCGCGTCCACAACTTCTTGGTGAGTGACTTCTGCCTTGAGGAGAAGGGCAACGTCACGGCTGACTGCTGGGAATTTAGTAATTTCTACAAATGGATTAGCAGGTTGAAGCGCAGTTTCGATGGCTGAAAGGTTGAGCTCAGCTACATACGTTTCTGGAATATCGTAAGCCTTAGCAGTGACTGGATGCACTTGGCCAAGGAAACCAAGAACTTGGTCACCGAGTGAAATCATAGCTGTACGTCCTGGGTGGAGGCTAGCAATTTCAGATGTTGCTGTATAAGTTACTTGGAGGCCCAAACGAGCAAATAGCGCTTCAAGGATTCCTTTAGCATAGAAGAAATCAACTGGAACTGCTGCTGTTTGGAAATCTTTTTCAGCAACCAATCCTGTCAAGGCAAGGGCAAAGCTGTTGATTTCATTTGGAAGTTCTTCTTTTGGATTGCCAGTTTGTTCAAAAACTTTACCAATCTCGTAAAGGGCCAAGTTTTTGTTCTTACGAGCCACGTTGTAGGCAACAGTATCAAGGATACCTGAGATCATATTTTGACGGAGGACAGAACGATCCACAGTCATTGGCCACATGAGTTCAGTAAGGTTACTTGGTTGAGCTGTGAACTCAACTGCTTTTTCAGGAGTTGTCAGAGCGTAGGTGATGATTTCTGTCAAACCTGCTCCTTCAGCAATCGTACGAACTTGACGTCGAAGTTTTTGTGTCGCAGTCAATTCACCAGCTGTACCGTCATCTTTTGGAAGGCTGGTTGGCAAGCGGTCATATCCATAGATACGAGCGATTTCTTCAAAGAGGTCTGCCTCGATTGTGATATCCCAACGACGACGTGGTACGCTGACTGTAAAGCTGTCTGCATTTCCAGAAAGACCAAAGCCAAGACGACGGAATACATCTTCTACATCTGCGTAGGAAAGCTCTGTACCGAGGACACGGTTGACGTCAGCAAGGGTAGAAGAAACTTCCACATCAGAAGTATCAAGCTCACCTGCTGAAACGATTCCCTTACGAACCGTCGCACCAGCAAGTTCTGCAATCATGCTAGCTGCCGCATCAAGGGCTTCATTGACTGTTGCCACATTGATGCCTTTTTCAAAGCGAGAAGATGACTCAGAACGAAGATTGAGGCGACCGCTAGTCTTACGAATTGATTTTCCGTTGAAAACAGCAGCTTCAAGGACGACACGACTTGATTTCTCAGAGATTTCTGTAGCCTCTCCACCCATGACACCTGCAAGGGCTACTGGCTTGTCAGCGACAGTAATGACTAAGTCACTTGATTCCAAGTTACGTTCTTCGCCATCTAAAGTCACCAATTTTTCACCAGCACGCGCTTCACGTACACGGATGTCACTCCCTTCAAAGGTATCCAAGTCAAAGGCGTGCATTGGTTGACCAAAGTAGAGAAGGATGTAGTTGGTCACGTCCACTACGTTATTGATTGGACGGATTCCTTCGTTCATGAGAAGGTTTTGCAACCATTGTGGACTTGGTGCGATGGTCACATTGTCCAAGATACGAGCTGCATAGTAAGGCGCCTTGTCTGTCTCAATGCCCACAGAAAGAGCATCTGCTGCAGCTTGGTCAGTTTCTGAAAGAGTAAATTCTTTAAAGTTGACTGCCTTATCATAGATAGCTGCTACTTCGTGAGCCACCCCACGCATAGAAAGGGCATCCGCACGGTTGGGTGTGATAGACAGTTCGATGATTTCATCATCCAAGTCTAGGTATGAGAAGACTTCCTCACCTGGAACGGCATTTTCTGGTAAAATTTGGATGCCATCTGCGAATTCTTTCGGTACAACTGAGTCAGAAATTCCCAATTCACCAAGTGAACAGATCATCCCAAGTGACTCTAAACCACGGATTTTTCCTTTTTTGATTTTGTAGTTGTCAGCGATGCGAGCTCCTGGAAGAGCCACCATAACCTTGATACCAGCACGCACATTTGGGGCACCACAGACGATTTGACGGGCTTCTTCTTCGCCAACGTTAACCTGACAAACATGGAGGTGAGTTTCTGGCACATCTTCACAAGACAAGACCTCACCGACGACAATTTTTGAGAGACCGGCAGCTGGTGATTCCACACCTTCTACCTCGATCCCTGTAGTTGACATTTTTTCAGCCAACTCTTGTGATGGAACATCAATGTTCACCAATTCTTTTAACCATTTATAAGATACAAGCATAATTTAGTTCTCCAGAATGACAGTTGCCACTCTAGTTCTTTTCCTTTCCTATCATTTCAATAGAAGAATCCTCTTCTTACCTTAATTTCTTTCTCAGCAACCAATCCGTATCTACTTTTTGACCAACCATAAAATGATGTTGTCTAAATTTTTCAAAACCATATCGATTATAAAACGCTTGAGCTTTTGTATTATGCTCCCAAACACCTAACCAAGCCCAAGAAAAACTATTTTTTGTAGCAAGTTCAAGAGCAAATTCAAACAGTTGCTTACCGAATCCAAATCCTTGGAATTTTTGTAGCACATAGAGGCGTTGAATTTCAAAAGCATCCTCTAATTCTCTCTCAGTCTGAGCACTTCCCCAGTTGACTTTGAGAAAACCAGCTATCTCCTCTTCATGCATAATGAAATAGGCTTCGGATTCTGGATTTCCCAACTCAGTTAACAAAGTTTTCAGACTATAAGCCTCTTCAAAGTATTCCTGTAACTGCTCTTCCATATTATCATGAGCAAATGTTTCACGAAAGGTTTGTTTGGCAATTTTAGCCAACACCTCAACATCTGCCATTTCTACTTTTCTAATCATTATTTAAACTGTTCTGAGAAGCGGACATCTCCTTGGTAGAATCCACGGATATCATTGATTCCGTAACGGAGCATGGCTACACGCTCTTGTCCAAGACCAAAGGCAAAGCCAGAGTAAACAGTCGCATCGATACCACTCATTTCAAGGACACGTGGGTGAACCATACCGGCACCCATAATTTCGATCCAACCAGTTTTCTTACATACGTTACAGCCTTCTCCACCACACTTGAAGCAAGAAACATCCACCTCAACAGACGGCTCTGTGAATGGGAAGTAAGATGGACGCAGACGGATCTGACGCTCTTCACCGAACATTTTTTGCACAATCAACTGAAGAGTTCCTTGAAGGTCTGCCATAGAGATATTTTTCCCAACAACCAAGCCTTCGATTTGGTGGAACTGGTGACTGTGGGTCGCATCGTCTGTGTCACGACGGAACACACGCCCTGGCGAAATCATTTTCAAAGGACCTTTAGAGAAATCATGGGCATCCATAGCACGCGCCTGAACTGGAGACGTGTGAGTACGTAGCAAGATTTCTTCTGTGATATAGAATGTGTCCTGCATATCACGAGCTGGGTGGTCTTTTGGAAGGTTCATACGTTCAAAGTTATAGTAGTCTTGCTCCACTTCAAAACCATCCACGACTTGGTAACCCATCCCAATGAAAATATCTTCGATTTCTTCACTGGTTTGTGTCAAAACGTGACGGTGACCAGTCGCAACTGGACGACCTGGAAGTGTCACATCGATACTCTCGCTAGCCAGTTGAGCCGCGACTTTCTTTTCTTCCAAGAGCTTAGCTGTTTCTTCAAAGGCAGCTGTCAAGACATCGCGCGCTTCATTGACGTGTTTCCCAATGATTGGACGCATCTCAGCAGAAACATCTTTCATTCCTTTAAGAATCTCCGTAAGCGAACCCTTTTTACCAAGTACAGAGACACGCAAGTCTTGCATCTCTTTTTCATTTTCAGCAGTAATCTGCTTCAAGCTAGCCAGCGTTTCTTCGCGAAGCGCTTTTAATTGTTCTTCAATAGTTGACATAATTCCTCCATCAGTCTCTCGTAGATAAAAAGAAAACCACACGCCAAAAACTCCACTCGGAGCGTTGACACGCGGTACCATCCGTTTTCATCTGACAAGTCAGACCTTCATTTCTAAATCCATGCGCAAGTGAATTCACCCAGCTTTCATATAGAGAGCTTGCAGTCACGGCTCTCCTCCCTGATATACTTCCCTTGAGTTACTAGTCTTGCAGATTTCTATTCAATTACTACATAGTTTATCAGATTTTTACCATTCTTGCAAGACCTATCTCACTTCTGCTTGTTAGCTTATTCTTATCTAAATTCATATAACCAATCTATCCTAAATTAACTATTTATAATCGGCTCTCTGTAACAAAATTAAATTAATTAATCCCTCTATAAAATAAAGAGGTTTAGAATTTGATGTCTTCCAAACCTCTTTATTTCATATTTAATGAGATGTTGCCTTAACCGTGGTAATATCTAATAATCAATAAACAAACTATTTGAATAAGGATTCTCCATTTGATTCAATCACTCCTTTATACCAAGTAAAGGACATTTTCTTATATCGATTGAATGTGCCACTTCCATCATCGTTTCGATCAACATAAATGAGACCGTACCTTTTAGAAAGTTGTGCAGTGAACATAGAAACACAGTCAATACATCCCCAAGACGTATAGCCCATAATTTCAACACCATCCTGTAGAGCTTCAGCTACTTGCAATAAATGTTCTTTCATATACTGAATTCTATAATCATCTTGGACGGTTAAGTTATTAAATTCATCTTTTATTAGTTGATCTTTAGCACCTAATCCATTTTCTACTATAAATAATGGGATTTGATAACGGTCATAATATCTATTTAAAATTATACGTAGTCCAATTGGATCAATTTGCCATCCCCACTCAGAAGACTCTAAATAAGGATTTACTAAACCACCAATAATATTTCCTTCTCCTGGATTATACTGTGTTGGAAGAGCAGATTGAGTCACACTCATGTAATAGCTAAACGATAAAAAATCTACAGTATAATTTTTTAATAACTCTGCATCTTCAGCTGCAAACTCTATGTTAATGTCATTTTCCTTAAAATATCTTTTTGCATAATTCGGATAATAACCTCTAACATGCACATCTGAAAATAGATAATTTAGATTCTCATACTCATGAGTTGCCCATACATCTTTTGGATTTGGAGTCATTGGATAAGCTGGCATAGCTAATACCATACACCCCACCTTAAACTCTGAATTAATCTCACGAGCAATTTTTGTAACCAAACTCGAGGCGACTAATTCATGATGTATAGCTTGATATAATTCTTGTTTCGAAAGATTCTCCTTAGGTATATCTATCCCTCCACTAGTAAACGGTAATTCCAAAACAGAGTTTACTTCGTTAAATGTAAGCCAATATTTAACTTTATCTTTATACCTTTCTAAAACTGTTCGAGCAAATTTTTCATAAAAATGAATCATTCTCCTATCAACCCATCCATGATATTTTCTTGCTAAATATAATGGAGTCTCATAGTGTGAAAGAGTTACAAGTGGTTCTATCCCGTGAGCATGTAGCTCATCAAACAATTCATCATAATATTTCAAACCAGCTTCGTTAGGTTCTTCCTCATCTCCTTTTGGAAAAATTCTACTCCATGCAATAGAAGTACGAAAAACATTAAAGCCCATTTCAGAAAACAAGGATATATCTTCCTTATATTTATGATAAAAATCAATACCTAACAATTTTAAGTTATCTTCTGTAGGATTTTCTGTTGGTTCTCCTAATCCACCTTTGGGTAACACATCCTGAACTGATAATCCCTTACCATCTTCATTATATGCTCCCTCTACTTGATTAGCTGCAACAGCTCCACCCCAAAGAAAATCATCTGGAAAAATGGCCATAACTTTCCTCCATTATAATATTACCAGTAATTCCTTAGAATGCTCGATTGTCTGATTATTAGGTAATACTAATACATCTAGAAAATCGTTGGTATTCGTTACAATTACTGGTGTAACTGTTTCGTAGCCTTTACTCTTGATTAAATTTAAGTCCATTTCAAAAATCAACTGATTTTTGAAAACTCTGTCTCCTTCTTCTACATGACTAATAAAACCTTGACCTTTTAGCTCAACAGTATCTAATCCAATATGAATTAGTAACTCAACACCCTCATCACTCTTCAATCCAATTGCGTGCTTAGTCGGAAAAATATTTGTAATTTTCCCATCAAATGGTGCATAAACCTTACCTTCACTTGGGATAATCGCTACTCCGTCTCCAATTAGTTTATCTGAAAAGGTTTTATCCTGGACATCGCTTAACGGAATTATTTCTCCTGATATAGGAGAAAATATCATTTTTTTATTTGAAACTCCAGCTTCAACTTCTAAATTACTAGAACTCTCTTCTTCATCGATTCCAAATATATAAGCTAATACAAAGGTAATAACAACCGAAATGACCGCCACAATTAAAGCATTTACAATATTTGATGGTGCATCAGAATAAATAAATTGAGGCAACGCTATCAAAGATGGGACAGCAAATAGATACGCTTTAACACTAGTAAGACCTGCAAATAATCCCGCTAATCCACCACCAATCATAGCTGCATAAAGCGGTTTTTTATATTTTAAAGTCACACCATATAATGCAGGTTCGGTAATTCCTGCAAGTAAGGCTGAGAAACCTGCTGCAAAAGCAATTTGTTTTGTATTATTATTTTTACTCTTTAATGCAACAGCCATCGAAGCAGCCCCTTGAGCTAAGTTTGACCCTAACATTGCTGGAAGAATTAATACGTCTGGAGTAGCAATAGATGCCGCCAAAAAAATAGGTGCAAAAGCCCAATGCATTCCAGTCATAACAATAAATGGCATAATAGCACCAAGAATAGCTAATGTAAGCCATCCAGCTACACCATACATGTGCCCAACTAGATTTGATAATCCTTCACCAACAATTACTCCAATAGGTCCAACTACAACTAAGGCAATAAAGCTTGATACTAATAATACTAGCGTAGGTTGCAAAAAACTCTTAGTAACAGCTGGTGTTAATTTAGCAATCATTTTTTCAATATATTTCATCAACCAAACCATAATAAGAATTGGAATGACAGATGAACCATAACTTGCTGGTGTCACAGGTGCACCAAATAAACTAAGAGGATTCCCTGATTGCACCATTTGAACAAAATTTGGATGGAGAAGTACACCTGCTACAGACATAGCTAATGTAGATGTTACTTTTAATTTTTGTGATGCAGAATAAGCTAATAACAGCGGTAAGAAATAATATGGAGCATCCCCAAAAAATGTTAAAAAAGCAATAGTCTGAGAATCTGATTGCAATATACCAAGCATTGGTAAAATGATTACCAAGACTTTCAACATACCTCCCCCTAACATTGCTGGAATGATTGGAGTCATGGAACCAGCGATATACTCAATGATTCTTTCTAAAATATTCCCTTTGTGCCCTTGATCAACTGAATCTGTTTCAAAATTGCCAAGTTTAATGAATTCTTTATAATAATTGGCTACATCATTACCAAGTATAATTTGATATTGCCCATTCTTTTTCATAATACCTATTACACCTGGTATCTTCTTCACATCATCATCATTGACTAAATTTTCATCTTTTAATTCTAATCTTAAACGTGTTACACAATGGGTAACTCTATTGACATTTTTTTCGCCTCCAATTACATCGAGGATTTTTTGTACCGTATCTTTATAACTCATGGTATTCTCCTATTCTATTAATCTAAATTTTTTGTTAAGCGACGAATATGAGCCATCAAATAAACTAATTCACTAGAAGTCAGCAAATAATTGTACTCAGTTTGTATAAACATTGCCACCTGTTCACCACATTCATATTCTCTAGGATATTTATTTTTCATTAATGCTAACAAGTCTTCATCATCATCGTCACAATAAGTTGTATTTTCAACCAAGCGATGGGCAAATAATTTTATATGAGTTATGAATCTATAATAATCAATAGAATCTTGGTTAAACTCAGTACAATAGAAATCTTGAATGATTTTCTCAATTCCCATAATTATTTCAGTGATTTTATACGACTCTTGAAAATTATTTTCTAAATTAGCATTAACAAAATGAAGCGCTATAAATGCAGCTTCGTCAATTGGAAGTTCAATACCTAACTCTTTTTTTATTATTTGTAAAGCCCTTTTCCCAAGCTCAAATTCTTCTTTATAATATTTCGAGATTTCCCAACGTAAGGGATTCGAAATAATAACTCCTTCTTTATAACGTTCTATACTCGAAGAAATATGATCCGTTAGATTTATATAGATAATCTCATCAAAATTATTACCCAATGTTATTTTACCTAGATTAATTATTTTTTCGGTGATGTACACCAATTCCAAAGGAACGTTAATAAACATCTCTGTAAAACGGGTCATATTATCTCTATTTTTGAGAAAAAAACTTTTCTCAATATCAATTGGATTTACTTTATCTCCAATTTTTCTTCCAAAAGCTATTCCCCTTCCAAAAAGAAGAATATCGATATCTTTTTTACTTCGCGCAATTACGGCATTGTGGTTTAGTATTCGTTTTATGATCATAAAATTTCCCTTTTAAAATAAAAGGAACCTACTTAAAAAACATCAAGAAACTTCTTCCGATGTGATTAAATAGGTTCCTGCTCACTTGTATTAGTGATAACATCCTTTTATTTCAATTTTTAATGGTGACATGAAGCTTAAATAATTAATAACCCTGTAACCGTTTTTATTTTATGATATTTCAATCTATTTGTCAAGTACTTGTAGAAATTTTTTATCTTTTTCATCACTTCTGCTTGCCTTTAAATCTCCATTGGAAGCGAAGCTTGTCATAGAAAGGAAACTCGATAAACAAGACTCCCAAGCCTACACAGAGACTAGCAAGAACATCTGATGGATAGTGAACTCCCAGATAGACCCTTGATACCAGCACACTGACTAGGTAGAGGCCTAGCACGATTTGTACAATTTTTCTCCAGACCGGATTTTTCATCCGCTGACTAAGAATAACAATCAAAGTCCCTACCATCAGCGTCACAGCCAGAGAATGGCCGCTTGGAAAGGAAAATCCCTTCTCCTCAACCAAGTGTAAAATAGCTGGTCGTGGGCGCTGGTAGATCTTTTTAAAGGTCACGATTAAAAGAGCTGCCAAAGCCAGATTTCCCAGCATGAAGAAACTTTCTATCTTCCACCGCTTACGATAAAAGACAAAAGCTGTAATGACAACCCAAGTGATAATCACTGGGATATCAATCAAGCGTGTGATGGCTCTGAAAAGAATAGTCAAGTAATCTGGCAAGTCTCCTCGAACGGCAGTCTGTATCGGTTGGTCAAAACCGACAAGCGTTTCAGGGTAAAATTTGACCATATAGCCAAGAATAACGAAAAGTAAAAGGGCAAAACTGCCCTTCATTAAAAATGTTTGTTTATCTCTCATAATGTTTTAAGGTTGGTTTCAAAAGGACGTACAACAACCAGAATGAAACGGAAAAGATTACACCCTCAATCAAGTTAAAAGGTAATACCATGGTCATTAGGTAGTTGGAAAGTCCCAAAATTTTTCCAATATCAAAGTTAGCAAACTTAGCGTACAAAGGAACAGCATAAACATAGTTGAGAACCAACATAGCCACGGTTAAACCAATAGTCCCAGCTAGAGAGCCTAGTAGGAAACGAAGGGTTGTCCGTTCCTTTTTCCAAATCAAAGCAAATACGATGACAAAAACTCCTAAAGCTACGATATTCATCGGCAAGCCAATATAAGTATTCACTCCCTGACTGTTAAGAAGCAGTTTCAAGAGTGAGCGAAGCAAGAGAACTCCTAGAGCAGCAGGCAAATCCATGACCACCAAGCCCACAAGGACTGGCAAGATACTAAATTCGATCTTGAGGAAGGACGCCGCTGGTAAAAGCGGAAAGTCAAAGTACATCAGCACAAATGAGATGGCTGATAAAATCGCAATGGTCGAAAGTCGACGTGTGTTTGTCATAACAGGTTCCTCCAATTTTCTATAAAATCAGAAGAAGTTAGAAAGGATTCCTCTATCTATTCTCACTTTTTATATCCCAAAAGTTCCCTCTCACTCTATTAAAACAAAGCAAGCGGTTACAATTTGGCTATAAATCTATCAGAACAGACAAAGCTATTCTTTCGTCTTCTCCCATCCAGACTATACTGTCGGTTGTGGAATCTCACCACATCAGCTTGCGCTCGCGGACTTATTTGGCTAAGATATTTTAGATTTATCTAGGCGTCGCAGTCGAAGATAATACTTAAAGTATATCGAGACAAGACAACGACGAGAAAGCTAAAATAGCTAGTCAAATTTACCGCCGGTCGGGAATCACACCCTGCCCTGAAGACTCTTTTATCATAACAAAAAACGCTTGCAAGCGCAAGCATTTTGTTCATTTTCATTTTCATTTTTTATTTCAATTTATCTGCTTCATAGGTATGAACAAGCTCAAGACCTGCAAAGTTCTGCTGGCGAAGAGCCTCATAGACAATCATGCAGACGGTATTAGACACATTGAGACTGCGGACATGTTCATCATTCATAGGAATACGGAGAGCTTTCTCAGGATGTTCTCGCATAAAGTCCTCAGGCAAGCCCTTGTCTTCGCGTCCAAAGAGAAAATAATGGTCTTCGTCAGTCGATAAATCTACCTCAGAATACACTTTCTCAGCAAATTTCGAAATCAGATAGAGTTTGCCCTGCATCTGAGACATGAAATCTTCTAAACTGTCGTAAAAATAAATCTCTAGCTTATCCCAATAATCCAATCCAGCCCGCTTCATCTTGCGGTCATCGATAGGAAAGCCCATAGGCTTGATGATGTGGAGGGGAGAATTTGTCGCAGCGCAAGTACGCGCGATATTGCCTGTATTTTGTGGAATTTGAGGTTCAAATAATACAATGTGATTTGTCATGACTTGCTTCCTTTTACCATTGCAAAAAAATAGCCACACTGCCCGGAGTCAAGCTCAGCAAACAGCGTGGTTAAGGCATCGTTAACTTACCTCACAACAGGTTTGAAGTAAATCAGCGAAACTACTTACCTAGTATAACACTTTCAGAATCATTGTCAATAGAAACGACTTGATTTTTTCAATTTTTTCAAGCTATTTCCAAGGGTTGTAAAATCGTCCGTGATTCTGCAAGATAAGTAGTAAACTAGTTACTAAAAATAAGGCTGCCAAGAGCAAGGTAAAATAGTCTCCTTTTTTCAAGGCCTGATAACTATACCAAGTGCGTTTTTTCTCTTTCCCAAAGCGGCGAAGTTCCATGGCGGTCGCAATGGTATCAATGCGTTCTAGCGAGCTAAAAATCAAGGGAGTGATAATGCGCAGATTGCCTTTGATTCGTTGCATAAGAGAAGCTTTCTTGGATAATTCCATCCCACGCGCCTCCTGAGACATCTTGATAGTAAAGAATTCTTCCTGCAAATCTGGAATATAGCGCAAAGTCAGGCTGACTGAATAGGCAATCTTGTAAGGCACACCAATTTGATTTAAACTGGAAGCAAACTGACTAGGGTGGGTTGTCATCAAAAAGATAATAGCCAGAGGAATGGTGCAAAGGTACTTAATAGCTAGATTTAGCAGATAAAAGAGCTCTTGACTAGTCAGAGTGTAGTCACCGATTCCCTGCCAAATCACACTTCTCTCTCCGTAAAGTCCAACCCCATATTCAGGAGAAAAGAGATAGACCATCAAGACATTCAAAATCGCAAATACCGTCGCAAAAACTGCTACAAAGGAAACATCTTTAAAGCGGATTTCTGACAAATAGAGGAGAAAGACCGAAAAGATGGCAATCAGAACAAGCAGTCTGGTATCATAGCTAATCATGGCCGCCAATGATACAAGGATGAAAAAGAGAAGTTTTCCAGCTCCTGACAAGCGATGAATCACAGTATCTCTATGCTGGTAACCAATTAATTTAGCTTGCATCCTTCTCTCCTTTCTTTGTAAAATGCCGTTAAAGCAAGTGGACCCACGTCGAGTTTCTTAGCCAAGTTGAAGATAGAAGTTTCTTTTAGATTGGCTTTTACTAACAGCTCAGGACTGCTCAAAAGACTAGCTGGATCAGTATCGGCAATCAATTCCCCATCCACCATGACAAGAGCCCTATCCGAATAATCCAGCATCAATTGCATATCATGGGTAATCATGACAATGGTATGACCTTTTTGATGCAGTTCTTCAAGAAATTCCATAATCTCAGTATAGTTCTTCTGGTCTTGACCTGCAGTCGGTTCATCTAAGAGGATAATTTCAGCCCCTAAGACCAAAATCGATGCAATAGTCACACGTTTTTTCTGACCAAATGACAGGGCAGAAATAGGCCAATTACGGAATTCATAGAGACCACAGATTTTCAAAGTTTCATAGACTCTCGTTTCAATTTCCTGCTCTTCCACACCTCGCAAACGAAGTCCTAGAGCCACCTCATCAAAAATCATATTGGCTGAAATCATTTGATTGGGATTTTGTAGCACATAGCCTACTCGTTCCGCCCGTTCTGCAACAGAATCTCCTTTGATATCCTGTCCGTCCCAAAGATAGCGGCCTTCCGTCTGAATAAAAGCACTTAAAGCCTTGGCTAGGGTTGATTTCCCTGCTCCATTTTTTCCGACAATGGCAATCTTTTCACCCTTTTTAATATCCAAATGTAGGGATTTTAAAATTGATCTATCATCATAAGAAAAAGACACATCCTCTAGTCTAAAGAGTGACTGTAATTCTGGGGCCTCTTTTACCAGTTCCGTTCGCAACTGAACCTGCCCTTTCGAGATAGACAAGTTATCCAGATTTGCTAACTGTTCTTCCTTGGCTAAATCCACACCCAATTGACGGAGAGTGGTTAGATAAAGAGGTTCTCGGATTCCATTTTGGGTCAATAAATCAGTAGCTAGTAGCTGGTCAGGACTCCCATTAAAGAGGATACGACCATCGTTTATCAAGACAATCCGATCCACAGGGCGATGCAGAACATCCTCCAAACGATGTTCAATAATAAGGGTCGTCGTCCCCTCTTCCTTATGAATCTGATCAATCAATTCGATAATATCCTGACCTGACTTGGGATCCAGATTGGCGAGTGGCTCATCAAACAAGAGAATCGGACTCTCATCAATCAAGACACCAGCTAGACTAACTCGCTGCTTTTGTCCACCTGACAAATCCTGGGGACGCTGAGACAGTAAAGAAAGAAGGTCCATCTTTTCAGCCCATTTATTGACACGAGACTTCATCTCATCCAAGTCTGACATATCATTTTCCAGGGCAAAAGCCAAATCCTCTGCCACGGATAAACCGATAAATTGCCCATCTGTATCCTGCAAAACCGTGCTGACCAGATGAGATTTATCATAGATGCTCATATCAAAGGCTGCTTGCCCCTTGATCAAAAATTCTCCAGACGTCTGACCCTTGTAAATATTGGAAATAATTCCATTCAAACACTGACCCAAGGTAGACTTGCCTGACCCAGATGGCCCAACAATTAAGACTTTCTCTCCCTTGTAAATGGTCAAGTCCACCCCTTGCAAGGTCGGTTCTTGTTGTGTTTCATACCGGAAAGAGAAATCCTTCCACTCAATTATAGCTTCTTTCATCTTACTCTCTTCATTCGCTTCTTAGACTTCTATTTTATCATAAATCGAACCCTTCTTGCAGACTCTTCTCTTAAAAACTTAGCGCCAAAAAGATTCCTATCCTAGCTTGCTTACCTTACTAGCCTATAAACATCGAAAAAGACCGGTCGCCCAGCCTTTTCCTTTATGTTAATCCTTTTTCAAACTTCCTGAACGAGTCTGCGTACGTGAATAAGCTAGCAAGAGAAGGGTACCTGCGATAGCTACAGTTACAGCATTAGCAATTCCCGCAACAATCCCTTGGGCAAATACTTTTTCTGCAGCTTCTTGATAAATCACAACATCTCCAAGTGGTGCTAAGGCACCCCAAACAAGAGCATTTGCAAGTAGTTGAATGAGGTTAAAAATAAGAATATCTTTCCAGTCAAAGACACCATTGATCACTCGAACGTACTTTCTAAATAGCCCCACAGCTAGACCAAAGAGACCACTAGCAATAATCCAAGTCCACCACAGACCATATCCAGCAAGAGAGTCCTTGATTGCATGACCAATCAACCCGACAAGCAAACCGATAATCGGTCCAAAAATAATAGAAAGTAGCGCTTGTACCGCATACTGAAGCTGGATGCTTGTATTTGGAACAGGGGTCGGAATGTTGATCATCCCTATGACGACAAAGAGGGCAGCGCCAATTCCGACAGCAACAACTTGTTTAATTGATTGATTTTTCATCTATATTCTCCTATTTTATGATTCTATTTTCTTTATTTCAATGGTCCAAGATGAACCGACACCCACATTATAGGCCTTGGCAAAGGAACCTTGGTTGATAGCCAGACCTAAACGATAGAGAGAGTTGATGTAAAGGATGGGTTGCCCAATTCTCACATCTGCAAATGATTTGCCATAAACAACCTGATTTTGATAAACCAGCATATCAGCGTGATAGATAGTCACTTCAAAACGATCACCGAATGCTGGTTCCAGTTTGTAAAATTCTTCTCGCGTGATCGAGGTCCAAAGCGAGCCGAAACGTACATCCAGAATATCAATAGCTCCCTTCACCAGATGATCTTCAATGATGGTCTCTACGACTGGAAGTTCCACAATCTGATCCACACTGAGCTCTGGCCCCACTTCCTCAAAAGTAATGTGACCGCTGGCTAGTTTAGCACCAGTATAAGCATAAACATCACGACCGTGGAAGGTATAAGAATGCTCTGTGTTTTGACGCCTATTAGCTACCTCAGAAATTTCACGAATGGCTACAATACCAACGTGTTTCTTAATAAAAGAAAGCGTTCCATTATCTGGCGTGACAATGTATTGATTTTTTGCAGTCTTGGCAACTACACTCTTACGTTTCGAGCCGACACCTGGATCGACCACCGATACAAATGTCGTTCCCTCAGGCCAGTAATCCACCGTCTGAAAGAGACGGTAGCTCCCCTCAAAAATATTATAGGGCGTAATATCGTGCGTCAAATGATGGATTTTTAAGGTTGGAGATTCTTCTAAAGCCACTCCAATCATAGCCGATACCGCACCATCAACCAGACCAAAGTCTGATTGTAATACCAGTAAATTATTATTCATTTTATCTCCTTGTATATCCTTTATCATACCATATTTTCTAGAAAGGTGCTAATAGCTATTTCAATTGATTAGGGTATAGTTTTACCTTATAGCAAATTTCCTACTAAAAGCTCTTGTTATTAGCTAGCAGGTGCATTTTTTCTTGAAAAAAGGTATGATAGTTACATCATGAAAAAGTAGGTTTTAATATGAAAATTATCCTTGTCGGAGGGGGAAAAGTTGGTTTTGCCCTCTGTCGCTCCTTGGTTGCAGAAAAGCATGATGTTTTGCTGATTGAGCAAGACGAAGCTGTTCTCAATCATATTGTTAATCGCTTTGATATCATGGGTATCCTTGGTAACGGGGCCGATTTTACCATCCTTGAGCAAGCCAGTGTCCAGGATTGTGATATCTTTATCGCTCTGACTGAATACGATGAAGTGAACATGATTGCAGCCGTTCTAGCCAAAAAAATGGGAGCTAAAGAGACCATCGTTCGGGTGCGAAACCCTGAATATTCTAACTCTTATTTCAAGGAAAAGAATATTCTCGGTTTTTCTCTTATCGTTAATCCTGAGCTCTTGGCTGCCCGCGCTATCGCGAATATCATTGACTTCCCCAACGCCCTATCTGTCGAACGTTTCTTTGGTGGACGGGTCAGCTTGATGGAATTCACTGTTAAATCCTCCAGCGGTCTTTGCCAAATGCCCATTTCTGATTTTCGGAAAAAATTTGGCAATGTCATTGTCTGTGCGATAGAGAGGGATCATCAAATTATCATTCCAAGCGGTGACATGACTGTACAGGATAAAGATAGAATCTTTGTCACCGGTAACCGTGTTGACATGATGCTCTTCCATAATTATTTCAAGTCTCGTGCTGTGAAGAGTCTTCTTATTGTTGGAGCTGGTAGAATTGCCTATTATCTATTAGGTATCCTCAAAGATAGTCGTATCGAAACCAAGGTTATTGAAATCAATCCTGAAATCGCCAGCTTCTTTAGCGAGAAATTCCCAAATCTTCATATCGTTCAAGGAGATGGTACTGCAAAAGATATCCTGCTAGAAGAAAGTGCTCAAAACTATGATGCCGTTGCGACTCTAACAGGAGTCGATGAGGAAAATCTGATTACCTCTATGTTCCTTGACAGGGTAGGTGTACAGAAAAATATCACCAAGGTCAATCGTACCAGTCTCCTCGAGATTATCAATGCGCCTGATTTTTCAAGTATCATCACCCCTAAAAGCATCGCTGTAGATACAATCATGCACTTTATTCGTGGTCGGGTTAATGCCCAGTATTCAGACCTTCAAGCCATGCACCATCTAGCCAATGGCCAAATCGAAACCCTGCAATTCCATATCAAGGAAGCCAATAAAATGACTGCCAAACCTCTTTCTCAACTGAAATTGAAAAAAGGGGTTCTTATTGCAGCCATCATTCGAAAGGGCAAGACTATTTTCCCAACTGGGGAGGATATGTTGGAAGTTGGAGACAAGCTCCTAGTAACAACTTTGTTGCCAAACATCACCAAGATTTATGACTTGATCGCGAGGTAAGAAATGAATAAAAGTATGATTCGTTACCTCCTTTCAAAATTACTTTTGATTGAAGCTGCTCTTCTTTTGGTTCCTGTGTCTGTCGCTGTCTATTACCGTGAATCGAGCCAAGTCTTTACAGCTCTCTTTACAACGATTGGTATTCTCGTATTACTGGGCGGTTCAGGAATTTTACAAAAGCCAAAAAATCAACGGATTTATGCCAAGGAGGGAATCTTGATTGTGGCCCTCTGTTGGATCCTTTGGTCTTTCTTTGGCGGTCTCCCCTTTGTCTTTGCTAGACAAATTCCCAGCGTTATCGATGCCTTTTTTGAAATCAGTTCTGGCTTTACAACTACTGGAGCAACTATTCTGAACGACGTTTCGGTTCTCAGTCGTTCCCTCCTCTTCTGGCGAAGTTTTACCCACTTGATTGGAGGGATGGGGGTGCTTGTTTTTGCGCTTGCTATTATGGATAATGCCAAGAATGGCCACCTAGAGGTGATGAAGGCTGAGGTTCCTGGCCCTGTTTTTGGCAAGGTTGTATCCAAACTCAAAAATACTGCCCAGATTCTCTATCTCCTTTATCTAGCTCTCTTCTCCCTCTTTGTCATCATCTATTATCTAGCTGGCATGCCCCTATTTGATAGTTTTGTCATTGCCATGGGAACAGCAGGTACAGGAGGATTTACCGTCTATAACGACGGGATTGCTCACTATGGTAGCTCACTGATTACCTATCTGGTTAGTATCGGAGTTTTGGTTTTTGGGGTAAATTTCAATCTCTACTACTACCTTATGCTCCGTCGCGTCAAGGCCTTCTTTGGAGATGAAGAACTTCGTGCTTACTTGATCATCGTGCTGGTTTCTACAGGCTTGATTAGCCTCAATACCCTCTATCTCTATCCAGGATTTTCAAAGAGTTTTGAAATGGCCTTCTTCCAGGTTTCCAATATCATTACGACGACTGGTTTTGGATACGGAGATATTACCAACTGGCCCCTCTTCTCCCAGTTTATCCTCCTCTTTCTCATGGCAATCGGTGGCTCTGCTGGATCAACCGCAGGTGGACTCAAGGTTATTAGAGGCCTCATCCTTTCAAAAATTGCCAAAAATCAAATTTTGTCAATCCTATCGCCCCACCGTGTTTTGACCCTCCATGTTAATAAAACGGTGATTGACAAAGATACCCAGCATAAGATTCTCAAGTACTTTGTCATCTATTCTATGATTTTGCTAGCGCTTATCTTTATTGTCAGCCTAGATAGCAATGATTTTCTGGTTGTGACCAGTGCTGTCTTTAGCTGTTTCAATAATATCGGACCTATTCTAGGAACCACATCTAGTTTCTCAATCTTTAGTCCTATCTCAAAAATTCTCCTCTCCTTTGCAATGATTGCAGGCCGCTTGGAGATTTATCCAATCCTACTTCTCTTTATGAAGAGAACTTGGTCTAAGAGATAAAACACAACCACACCTTGTAAACCTACAAAGTGTGGTGTTTTTATTTTCATACTCTTCGAAAATAAAATTCAAACCACGTCAGCTTCGCCTTGCCGTAGATATATGTAACTGACTTCGTCAGTCTTATCTACAACCTCAAAGCAGTGCTTTGAGCAACCTGCTACTAGCTTCCTAGTTTGCTCTTTGATTTTCATTGAGGATTATTTTCAAATCCCCCAACTCAAGAAGTATCTTTGAATCCCGGTCAGATATTTCAGTGCCTGACTTAAGGAATTTAATAGTCCAAAAAACACCCCTCAGTCGACTGACCGAGGGTTCCTTATTTCATTATTCAAGAACTTGATTAGCTCAACGCATCCAAGGCATCATCCATTGAAAGAACTTCGTGGAAGACACGTTGTGTCAATTCAGTTTTTTGTTCTGGAGTGAGGTATTTAGTGTTTACACAGTATCCAGAGATACGTACGATAACATCTTCACCAGACATAATCTTTTCGTAAACATCGTTCAAGTCCATAACGTTCAAGTTAACGTGTTGTCCACCGTTTTCGAAGTAACCATCAAGGATTGTTACCAAGTTATCAACTTGTTCGTCACGAGTCTTACCAAGAGCGCGAGGTGATACTTGTGTAGTCAATGAGATACCATCAGCTGCATAACTAAAGTCAAGGCTAGAAAGTGAGTTCAAGTTTTGCAACCATCCACCTTTAGCTTTATTAGATGGGTTAGCACCTGGTGAGAAGAATTCAAGTTTAGACAAGTTCACAGAACCATCTTCGTTGAGGTATACACCTTTGTGGACTGGTGAGTTACCAGTTTGTTTAGAGTAAGCAACGTTAGATGTGATAGTCAAAAGTGATACAGTAGCTTCTGCGTCTTTGTAAAGTTTGTGGCTACGTAGACGAGTTGTGTAAGCTTCGATCAACCATTCTGCCAATTCGTTTGAACGAGGGTCATCTTCACCCCAACGTGGGTATTCACCGATTGTTTCGTAATCGTAGATGTAGCCATTTTCATCACGGATTGGTTTAACTGTAGCGTATTTGATAGCTGACAATGTATCAACAGTGTTAGCAAATCCACAGATACCGAATCCCATGTTGGCACGTTGTTTAGTTGGCAAGAAGGCCATTTGAACAGCTTCGTAGTTGTACTTATCAGTCATGTAGTGGATGATGTTCAAAGCATCTACGTAAGTGTCAGTCAACCAGTCAAGAGATTTTTCAAAGTTAGCTTTAACTGATTCAAATTCAAGAACTTCGTCACGGATTGGTTCGATGTCAAATACTTTATAGTCTTTATGAACATCGTCGTAACCACCGTTCAAACCAGTAAGAAGGGCTTTCAGTACGTTAACACGAGCACCGAAGTATTGGATGTTGTGGCGTTGTTCTTCGTTTTCTGGGTCAAGTGGAGACACACAACATGAGATACAGCTCATTTCACCGTATCCGTCTTTAGCCATTGTTGTTACACCTTCGTATTGGATAGAAGAGTGTTTGTGGCTCATGTGCATACAGTAGCGACGGAAGTTGTATGGCAATTTATCAGTCCAAAGAACTGTCAAGTTTGGTTCTGGAGAGTTACCGATGTTGTCAAGAGTGTTCAAGAAACGGTAGTCCATCTTAGTAACACGGTGACGACCGTCGTTACCCATACCAGCCATAGAAGTTGTGATGAAAGTTGGGTCACCTGAGTACAATTGGTCGTAAGCTTTTGTACGAGCAAATTTAACTGTACGAAGTTTCATAACGAAATCATCAACGAATTCTTGGATTTCTGATTCCGTAAATGTACCACGAGCAAGGTCACGTTCTGCAAAGATGTCCAATACGATTGGCACACGTCCAAGAGATGTTGCAGCACCGTTGATAACACGGCAGACAGACATGAAGGCGATGTTAACCCATTGGATCGCTTCTTTAACGTTCATCGCTGGTTTGCGAACATCAACTCCGTAAAGGTCACCCAAGCGAACAACTTGTTGCAATGCTTGGTATTGAAGGTTGATTTCTTCACGAAGACGGATTGTTTCTTCATCGATTTCTTCAATTGCGTTCCAGTCGTTTACTTTTTCTTGCATCAAGTAGTCTGCACCGTAAAGAGCAAGACGTGCGTAAACACCGATGATACGTCCGCGTGAGTATGCATCTGGAAGACCAGTTACAGTGTGTGCGTGACGAGCGCGACGGATGTTTGAAGTGTAGGCACGGAAGATACCGTCGTTAACTGTTGTTACGTATTTAGTAAAGATTTCGTGAACAGCTGGGTCTGGTTCGTATCCATTTTCTTTCAAAGTAGTTTCAGCCATACGGATACCACCTTTTGGCATGAAGTTCAATTTGAAGAGTTCATCGTTTTGGATACCGAAGATAACTTCGTTTTCTTTGTCGATAAATCCTGCTGGGATATCAGCGATAGATGTTGGACGAGTGTCCATTGGGAAACGAGTTTCTTCGTAGTGAGCCTTAGTTTCTTCTACAATTTTTTTGATGTGAAGTGAACGTTCTGTTGGTCCTGCGAGGAAGCTTTCGTCTCCATCGTAAGGTGTGTAGTTAGCTTGTACGAAGCGTGATACACTTGCTTTTTCTTTCCAATCTACGCCTTTGAAGCCTTCCCAAGCTTTGTCAAAAATATCTTGTGCTTCAACAACTGTTTTAACAACCATGTTAATGTCCTCTTTTTTCTTTCTAGCAACAGTCATCTGTTACATTCATGAGACAAGTATACCATACAGTAACCGATTTCAACAAGTGAAAATTCCCTATTTTTACACTTTCTTTTCTAAAACAGTCTACATTTTATTTCAAACTGTATTATATTTTTGAAAAAATAAAGTCCTTTTTTCTTTTTTTCAGAAAAAAAGGTATAATAAAAGAAAAAAAGCAGTAAAAAGGTGCTAGGCATGTTGATTTTTCCTTTGTTAAATGATTTGTCAAGAAAAATCATCCATATTGACATGGATGCCTTTTTTGCTGCAGTGGAAATCAGGGATAATCCTAAACTCAGAGGAAAACCTGTCATTATCGGAAGCGACCCTCGGCAAACAGGTGGACGTGGTGTCGTTTCCACTTGTAGCTATGAGGCTCGAGTTTTTGGTGTCCATTCAGCCATGAGCTCCAAGGAAGCCTACGAACGTTGTCCCCAGGCAGTCTTTATCTCAGGGAATTATGAAAAATACAAGACTGTGGGACTCCAGATTCGAGCTATCTTTAAGCGCTATACAGATTTGATTGAACCTATGAGTATTGACGAAGCCTATTTGGATGTAACAGAAAATAAACTTGGGATTAAGTCAGCGGTCAAAATCGCTCGTCTCATTCAAGAGGATATCTGGCAGGAACTCCATCTAACTGCTTCTGCTGGCGTTTCTTATAACAAATTCTTAGCTAAAATGGCTAGTGATTATCAAAAACCACATGGTCTGACAGTGATTCTACCTGACCAAGCTGAGGATTTTCTCAAACAAATGGACGTGGCCAAGTTTCATGGAGTAGGAAAAAAGACGGTGGAACGTCTTCATCAAATGGGCATTTTTACCGGCGCTGACCTACTTGAAGTTCCTGAAGTGACTCTGATAGACCGTTTTGGTAGACTGGGTTATGACCTTTATCGAAAGGCTCGTGGCATCCACAATTCCCCAGTCAAATCCAATCGCATCCGTAAATCAATCGGGAAGGAGAAAACCTATGGGAAGATTCTCCGTGCTGAGGAAGACATCAAAAAAGAGCTGACTCTTCTATCAGAAAGAGTCGCTCTCAATCTCAGTCAACAAGAAAAATCTGGAAAAATTGTCATTTTGAAAATCCGCTACGAGGACTTTTCAACTCTTACCAAACGAAAAAGTCTTGCTCAAAAAACACAGGATGCTAGTCAGATAAGCCAAATAGCCCTGCAACTCTATGAAGAACTAAGCGAGAAAGAAAGAGGTGTCCGCCTGCTGGGGATTACCGTGACTGGATTTTAAAACCTTGAAGAGCCTGGACCCTTCAAGGTTTTTCTTATACAAATAAACGGACAAAACTGTAAAGTAGCAAAACACTACCAAGCACGATGCGGTATTTACCGAAAAGGGTGAAGTCGTGTTTTTTTACATAGCTTGTCAAAAAGCGAATAGCCACCATGCTGACTGCAAAAGCGACTCCCATCGCAACCAAGAGCAAGAACAATTGCCCAAAGCTCAAGAGCTGTCCTGCTTTCACAAATTTGAAAATCTTTAATGCACTAGCTCCAAACATAACTGGAATTCCAAGATAGAAGGTAAATTCTGTCACAACTGAACGACTGGTTCCATTCAACAAACCACCGACAATCGTTGCACCTGAACGGCTAGTTCCTGGTAAAAGGGCAAGAACTTGGAAGAGACCGATATAGAAGGCTGTCGTATAAGGAAGCTTGTCCAACTCTGTTACACTTGGCTCGATAGCACGCGCTTTATTGCGCTTTTCCAAATAGATAAAGGCAATCCCGTAGATAATCAACATGAGAGCAACAGAAACCATGTTATGGAAGTGGGTATCAAACCAATCATCAAATTTAAAGACGCCAAGCAAAGGCAAGGTCGCAATCAAGACCTTCAACCATAGTCTCCAAGTCTTACGAACTTCCTGTTTGTCCTTAGTCGGTTTAAAGGGATTTAGTTTATTAAAGTAAATCACCATGACTGCTAAAATAGCACCAAGTTGAATCACGACATTAAACATGGACATAAAGGCTTCATTTTGATTTTGGTATTGGATAAATTCCTCTGCTAAAATCAAGTGACCTGTACTGGAAATCGGCAACCATTCTGTAATTCCTTCAACAATTCCGAAGAAGATAGATTTTAAAATTTCAATAAGATACATAGATTACTCCTTTTTTCTATCTTCCATTATAGCATACTTTTTCAGTCTATGGCAGTTCTCTTTAAAAGGCTCCGATACTGCCGCCACCTCCGCCTCCAGAGAAGCCACCGCCAGAACTTCCACTTCCAGAAGATACGGAGTAGGTACTTGCTGTATTTGCGATGCTGGCATAATGGCTCATTTGCGCGCTTGAATGATAAAACATACTATGCCAGCCATAAGCTACATAAAGATTGATATCTGGATTTTCCACTTGAATATGGTGAACCTTCATCAAATGACTAACCTTGTCCGCATAGCCAAATAGGGTTGCATAGACCAAGAGGCGATTCCAGACTACAATACTTTCCAACTCTGCCTGATCCAATCGTGCAATCTCACGCAACATATTTTCAAAACTGGTCCAGAGATAGTAGACCTCAGCTCCCGCTTCATTTAGGACACCATCACGATTATCTAATCGAAGCTTCCAGTAATAGAAAACAGCCAAAACCAAACCTAGAAAGCCAAGTATTGGCAAGGGGAGGTAAAGATAGCCATAAACGTCTAAACTGTACAAGAACAAACCAAATCCGATAAATAGGGGTAGGATAGTAGAGACCCCCATACCCACTTGCAAGGCCTTTTCCCCACCAGTTAAAGGACGATAATAATCTGGGAGCCCCCAGAAGGAAACTCGACTTCTCACTCCTTCTTGCATCTCTTTCAATACTTCTTCAAAAGAAGATTTGAGCTGACGCCCCTTTGCTTGAATCCGTTTTTCATCAGAGACTTTTGCTCTACGATAAAGACTATCAGATACCTTGTAATCCGCAAACAAATTGGAAAGAGTTTCTTCTTTTTTGCCTGAAAAAGCCAAATTTAGACAGTCTTTCTCAAAGCTTGACAAACCATCTTCTTTTACTAGCCTCAAACCAACTGCATCTCCTTCTGAAATGATAGAGACATTCCCGCGGTCTATCACATCTAGCAAGGTAGCTTGAATAAGTTGATCAAAGGTAAATTTACCTGCTCCTTTGGTTAGAGGGCTCACTTCCTCCAAGGAGGTCGAGTAGACAGCTTCTGATAAAACCATAGGCTCTAATTCCATTGGTGGTTCATAGAGACGATGATTTTTGGCATATTTGACTGAAGGAGTGGTCTTTCTTCTATAAATGACATAGAAGCAGACGCTCAATAACAAGGAAATGGAAAGTATCAAAGGAAACACCCAAGTGACGAGCTGCATACTCTGATCTTTTTCTCTAACAATCGAGTCTTCTATCTTATTAAACTCTTCTAAACGACTCCCTTTCAAGCCCTGATCCCTAGCGCTAGCAAAATCAGTTCGAGGCCAATAGGCATGCAATTCAACTCCACGCTTAGACGGAAGATTGTCTAAACGAATAGTATAATTAAGGTTACTCTTTTCAACCGTTCCTTCTTTAAAAAGTTTTCCTGTGTGGAAAAAGAGTTTTTCAGCCCCCTTTTCTCCCCTTACATGAAATTCAAACTTTCCAATAGCCCCTGAACTATCTGTTAAAGGTTGCCAATTTAATTCAGCAATGTCATCATATAGGAAAAGCAAATTTTTTAAGTTCCATGTAAGCTCAACTTCAACTGTGTCGCCTTCCTGGCCTGGATTATAGACTCTCACAGTATAACCATTCGCTTCTTCTGTCACTTCGCTCGTAACGTCTGCTAGTTCAGCACCATTTTTCGCAGCCTGAACCTTTGGATGAGGATCAATGTCAAATCCACTAGGCATCTTGCCAGCACGTCCAAGTCCCACGATTTGGCCCTTAAAGTCCTCCTCAAACTGATAAACTATCTTTTGTCTAAATTCTGCCGTATTATCTGCATGAATATACAAATCACCTTGATAAGAGTTTATCTTAAAATCAATGGCGAAAACAGAGAATGGCAGAAGGCAAAACAAGCCTAAGACCAGTAAGAAAAAAGTTTTTTTCATCAACTAAGCCCCCTTTTTATCTTTGCTATCATTATATCATTTTTTCTCAAGTAAGGGCTTACCTATATTGAAAAATAGAGTTTTTTTCGATAAAATAGGAGACAGTTATTTTTTAATAGATTAGAAATAGGAGAAATCATGAGAAAAATATACTTATCTATTTTCACAAGTCTCTTGCTGGTGCTAGGACTTGTCAATGTTGCCCAAGCCGATGAATATTTACGCATCGGGATGGAAGCAGCATATGCCCCCTTTAACTGGACTCAGGACGATGATAGCAACGGAGCTGTCAAAATCGATGGAACCAACCAGTACGCCAATGGATACGATGTCCAGATTGCCAAGAAAATCGCTAAGGACTTAGGCAAAGAGCCTTTGGTTGTTAAAACCAAGTGGGAAGGTCTAGTCCCTGCCCTTACTTCTGGTAAGATTGACATGATTATCGCAGGTATGAGTCCAACTGCCGAACGAAAACAAGAAATTGCCTTTTCAAGCAGTTATTACACTAGCGAACCAGTTTTGCTTGTCAAAAAAGATTCTACTTACGCAAATGCAAAATCTTTGGATGACTTTAATGGTGCGAAAATCACTTCTCAACAAGGGGTCTACCTCTACGACTTGATTGCACAAATCCCAGGTGCTAAAAAAGAAACTGCCATGGGAGACTTCGCTCAAATGCGCCAAGCTCTTGAGGCTGGTGTCATTGATGCCTATGTTTCTGAACGCCCAGAAGCACTGACTGCCGAAGCTGCGAACTCTAAGTTCAAGATGGTCCAAGTAGAACCAGGTTTCAAAACTGGGGAAGAAGATACAGCTATCGCCATTGGACTTCGTAAAGATGACAACCGTATTAGCCAAATCAATGCCAGCATTGAAACCATTTCAAAAGACGACCAAGTTGCCTTGATGGATCGTATGATCAAGGAACAACCTGCCGAAGCTACAACAACTGAAGAGACTAGCAGTAGTTTCTTTAGCCAAGTCACTAAAATTCTTTCGGAAAACTGGCAACAACTCTTGCGTGGTGCTGGTATCACTCTTTTAATCTCTATCGTCGGAACCATCATCGGTCTCATCATCGGTCTTGCCATTGGTGTTTTCCGTACTGCTCCTCTCTCTGAAAATAAAGCCATTTATGGATTACAAAAACTAATCGGCTGGATCCTCAATGTCTACATTGAAATTTTCCGTGGTACCCCAATGATCGTTCAATCGATGGTTATCTACTATGGAACTGCCCAAGCTTTCGGTATCAACCTTGACCGCACACTGGCTGCTATCTTCATCGTTTCAATCAACACTGGTGCCTACATGACTGAAATCGTCCGTGGTGGTATCCTGGCAGTTGACAAGGGACAATTTGAAGCTGCGACTGCTCTTGGTATGACTCATAACCAAACCATGCGTAAGATTGTCCTACCTCAGGTAGTCCGTAACATCCTACCAGCAACTGGTAATGAATTTGTCATCAATATCAAAGATACATCTGTATTGAACGTTATCTCTGTTGTCGAACTTTATTTCTCAGGAAATACCGTAGCAACTCAAACCTATCAATACTTCCAGACATTTACAATCATCGCCGTGATTTACTTTGTCCTCACCTTCACCGTAACACGTATCCTACGCTTCATTGAACGCCGAATGGACATGGATACCTATACTACAGGTGCTAACCAAATGCAAACGGAGGATTTGAAATAATGACACAAGCAATCCTTGAAATTAAACACCTCAAAAAATCCTATGGACAAAACGAAGTGCTAAAAGACATTTCTCTCACCGTCCACAAGGGAGAGGTCATCTCTATCATCGGAAGCTCTGGAAGCGGAAAATCAACCTTCCTACGCTCCATTAACCTACTTGAAACGCCAACTGATGGACAAATTCTTTATCATGGACAAAACGTCCTCGAAAAAGGCTATGACCTCACGCAATACCGTGAAAAGTTGGGGATGGTGTTCCAATCCTTTAACCTCTTTGAAAATCTCAACGTGCTTGAAAACACAATTGTCGCTCAGACAACTGTCCTTAAACGCGAACGTACAGAAGCTGAAAAGATTGCCAAAGAAAACCTAGAAAAGGTCGGCATGGGAGAACGCTACTGGCAAGCCAAACCAAAACAACTCTCAGGTGGTCAAAAACAACGTGTCGCCATCGCTCGTGCCCTTTCAATGAATCCTGACGCCATTCTCTTTGATGAACCAACATCAGCTCTCGATCCAGAAATGGTTGGAGAGGTCCTCAAAATCATGCAGGATCTTGCTCAAGAAGGCTTGACTATGATTGTCGTAACCCATGAAATGGAATTTGCCCGTGATGTCTCTCACCGTGTTATCTTTATGGATAAGGGTGTGATTGCTGAAGAAGGCAAACCAGAAGATCTCTTCACCAATCCTAAAGAAGACCGTACAAAAGAGTTCCTTCAACGCTATCTCAAATAAAAAGAAAAGGCTGCATCAATCGTGCAGTCTTTTTGCTGTCCAAAATGAAAAGGCAGATTCTCTATCTCTACTACTTGAGGGTCAAGAATCCGCCGTTATCCAAAGATTAATCTTCAAATTTTTCATGATTTTTTTCATAGAAATCAATTA